>CATBLW010000181.1 GCA_949486985.1 Prochlorococcus marinus str. MIT 9215 | reverse complement strand
GCCACCTAACCAATCGCTATGGGCTACAGCAAATCACCATGCTCGATTCATTCACAACTGGAGGGGTTCTACGCCCATCGAGCCTGATGAAGATCACAGCAGAAGTAAAAGGTTCCGGTGCCGAAACCCTGTTTCCTGAATCTCTGCCCGTCAGCAAAACCATGCGTCGCATCAGCCGCAGCACTGGGCTGCCTGTGAATGGCGCACCTCTTTTCGCAGATGGACTCGCTCCCGATCGCTCCACCGTCGGTACAGCGACGTTGAACATCTGCACGGTGGTTAATGGTCAAGGTGGGCAATGTGATCAAGCCGCTGCTGATGAATTGATCGCGCGTTGGTCAGCGATTCGTTGAACAAGCTTTTTAGCTATTGATTTTCACCATTGGTGATTGTCGCCATTGTTGATTCCATTTCTAATCATTTTCTCTATTAATACCTAAGCCAACCAATGTCTCGTCGTCTCTTCAATCGTCAACAGTTCCTTCTTCTAGCCCTACTTCTTACTCCTACAACACTTGACACCAGCCTCGGACGCCCCAGCTTTGCCGGCGGTAACCATAATCATGGTGGAGGTGGAGAAGAAGTCTTAGAAGCTGGAGAATTCAGCGCAACCCCTGTTCTTTCCATCGAAGGCCATGGTGGATTCATGACCAACCTCGATGGCAACCCTGAGCACTACGCCATTGATGGTCTGGTTGGCCTGGAGATGGAATGGGGGCTTGAGAATGGGGGCAGCATCGCAATTGAAGCTGCCATTGGACCATCCCTGGTGTGGGGAGAAGCCGAACACTTTTACGGCAAGGTGCATGCCGATGATCATGCAGAGCATGACGACGAAGAGCATGACGAGCATGAAGACGATGATCACGAAGATCATGACGACCATGGGGAAAAAGACCATGACATGCACAGTGACGACGATCATGACGACCATTCAGACGATGATGATGACGATCATGCGGGCCATGAAACGCACAGCAGCCATGGCTCTCACAACAGCGACTACAAGCGCACCGATGTCCGAGGTTTCCTACAAGTTCGCTATGCACCCAACGACCGCCTAAGCCTCTCGGTCTCCTGGAATCCCTACTACGTCACGCAGGATCAAGGCGAAGACATCAAAGGTCTCAAGAATGAACTAGGAGCGACAGCCGTTTGGGCACTTGGCGATGGAGACGTCAACTTTGCCCTTGGCGATCGCATCGAAGACCTCATCGATGGGGTTTATCTCTCGCTTGATCATCGACAGGGTTGGGAGTCGGACGGCACTTGGATGGGTAACTACACCGATCCTCGTATTGGAGTCGGCTTCAATATCGACAAGTTAAACCTGACCCTGAACGCAGGGCCTCGCTTCTACGTTCCCGGTAGTTACTCAGGATTAGAACAGCGCACCGACTTCGCAGGCGAACTGGGACTTACCTATCCAGTCGCCAGCAACACCGTTGTGTTCGCCCACTGGGAGCCCGCCTATAGCTCAAAAGGTGGTTCAGGCTGGGGGAAAGGCTGGCAACACCATGTCGGCACCGGCGTCACATTCAGCTTCTGATTGACGTGATCTTCTAGCCAGCAGGATGGCAGTCTGTGCCTCTCTAGCCGGCAGGAAGCCACTGTGCCTCACTGATTGGAGTCGACAATAACTTGCGCCATTCCAATGTGAATGCATCCATGATCCCAGCCCTGCCGTCGTTGTTTTGGGTCTTAACGATCGTCATCAACAGTTGCTGGGTCACAGGATCGAACTGAAGCGGCGCGCCCGCTTTCAGACTCCAAGGTGTGAGTAGACGACGTTTGAGGACCTTGCCATTGCGATCAAACAACACGATTTCATGCTCACTTTTGCGACCACTCCAACCACCGAGAACAGCCCAGATGTGCTCCCCAAGACTGTCGCAACTCACGGCCAGAATGGCTTGCTCCCCAAGATGCAACTGTTTGGGAGATAGTCCGGGGATCACCAGTTCAATGGAGCGTCTGTAATCAGGCCAATGCCTGATCAGAACAGCACGACCAGACGCTGCACAGAACGCGCCCAGATTACGGCTACCTGGAAGCAGTTGAACGGGTCGGCCATTGTCAATGATCGGTCTTAATGAGAGGCCGTCGAAGGTTGGAACAACAAGACCACCGCCAGATGGCAATAGTTGCACCGGTCCGGATGTTTTTAGTTTCAGAGAGCGTTTGCGGCCATCAGCACCAATCAATTGAAACCGTTCACTGCCTGGCGAGAAGCCCCCAGTCTGAAGCAATAAGTCTCCATTGAGATTGCTGCTGAGATGAGCAAAGAAAAATGGTTTATTGGCGAGCGATTGAAGTGGCTCCAACGTTGGTGGCCCCAGACCGTTGCGACGACGCGTAAGGCTTCGTGGCCGTAGACGTTGCAACCAAACCTGTTCATCTCCATCGACATTCCTGCTGACAACGGCAATACCCCGTCCATTGCCAAATGGCACCACGCTCTGAATGCCAGTCCACGTTGGACTGATGGGAATCCAATGCCCATCTCGATCTTGAAGTTGAATCTGTTCTCCTGTCTCTGTCATTCGCGTCGCAATGATCCAGGGCCTGGGATCCCACAACCAGGTCTGCTTTTGCAAAGAGAGACCGCGTCGGTCCTTACCGCTCAGCATCAACCGCAGAGGCACAGTGATGCCATGCTTTGCATCGAGGATGAGCCGTAATGGATTGTTCTCCCCTAGCCATCGGTGAGGGGTCTGAGGATCAATCCGACTGGTGTCGGCAACGCTTTGACGTTGCATGGGTCGACTGAACTGAAAGTCAACAGCCGCATTACCAGAATGGATCGACTGGAGTGTTTGTTTGATTAACCGGGGTGGACGTTGAATCAACAACTGTTGTTGAGCCAGCACGAGAAGAGCCGCACCTGATAGCAACAACCAGAAGCGCTTCTTCATGGCTCAAGCGGCCGCAGTGGCCGTTCTATCGGCTCGATTGTTTCGGGAACAACAACCGCAACCCTCTGCCCATCTCGACTCTCGACACGCATTCTTCCTTCGATGGCGAGCCATTGATTGACCTTTGGCTCCATATCCTTTGGCCATGCCACTGGAAGACCGGCAGGGGTGGCATCAGCCAAACAGCAACGCACAGTAAGCCTGGCAATCTGGGCAGGTGATTCGCCAAGTTTCAGCACAAAGCCACTGATATTGACAGGATTGCCATCAACCAAATCAGGGTCAGGCTGGCTGCGCAATAGCCGCACCCACTCCGTCAAGGTGCGCTGTTCAGGAGGCAAGACAAAAGCAAGCTCCAAGGGTTCTGGTAAACCTTGAGGTCGCGTGGCTGCCAAGTCACTGAAGGAAGGATTGGGTGGTACCAGCAGAACAAGTATTGCCATCAAGCCCCCCGCCAACCATGGCCAGGGCACGGGTTCTCGCTGCTTGATGTTGCGAGTGATCACCGCAATGCCAACAACAATAAGAGCCACTCCCGAAACACCCACAAGACCGTGGAAGACACCGCGAAGCAACAAGTCAAGACGTCTCGACAAGACACTCCAGACCAGCAGCCAACCCCAAAGCGCAATCAGAAGTCCACGGGTCACGATAGTTTCCTGCTCATAGCTGCAACAAATTCACCCATTGCCCAATTAATAGAACGCCGAAGCTGGCAGCGATTGCAGTCATTGCAATCGCCTTAGGGCGAAACAGCACGGTAAAAAGGCCAGCCAGTTTCAGATCAACAACAGGCCCGAGTAGCAAAAACGCCAGCAAAGCACCGGGTGTTACCTGGGCAGCGAAGCCAAGGGCCAAAAAGGCATCCACACTTGAACAAACTGAGACGACGATCGCCAACAACATCAACGCCAGGATCGAGAGCGTTGGCGCATTGCCAACCTGAAGTAGCCAACTCCGAGGCAACCAGGTCTGCACAAGAGCAGCAATCAGGCAGCCAAGCAAAAGCAGTGCCAACAGGTCGAGAAATTCTCGGCTGCTTTGATCCAGCACTTGTTTAAACCCAAGCCGTTCCGTTTTCGCAGTTGTTGTCTCCGGAAGAGGTTCTCCGATAACCCCAGTGCCTCGCTTCAACAGGCTGAGATTGCTCAATGGCTGGTTCATGCGCCGTTCAGCCAAAAGGGCAGATTCAAGAACCTGGGCTTCCGGCAGCTGCACCAAAAGAGCACTAAGCATGATGGCGATCAGGAAGGCTCCAAGGGGGCGACAAATCAGCAACCAAGGTTGATTTGGGAAAGCTGCCCAGGTACTCGCCAACACAATCGGGTTCAGCACCGGAGCCGCGAACAGGAAACCGAATGCAGTGCCCAGAGGGGCTCCATTGGCCAAAAGCCTGCGGGCTACGGGAACATTTCCGCATTCACAGGCCGGCAAAGCAAAGCCCATCATGGCTCCAATAATTGGCGCCAAAATGGGATGACGAGGCAAGCGATCGATCCATAAGCGCTGCGGAACCAACCAACGCGCCAAGCCTGCGATCGCAATCCCAAGCAGCAGAAATGGCAGAGCCTCGAGCAATAGCCCTTGGAATAGCGCCCAGGTGGTAGCGAGTCGATTCATCGGCTGATCAAGCCAACTTGACCATCATGCTGACAACTGATTAAGACAAGAGCCAACGGGTCTAGAGGCTTGTTCCGATTAGCTTATGAAGTGAACAGCCACAGACGAGTAAGCCGATACAAAGAAAGTTAGATATCAGCTTTTCCTTGGCCGCCAACGCCTGATTCAGTGATCGTGTTCACTGTGATCATGAGCAGCATGGTCATGACCTTCGTGATCATCGCCTTCGTCGTCCTCTTTGCATGGCAACCACATTCCTTCCCAGGAATAAGCCCCCTCACAGCCCAGTTGCTTAGCCTGCTCCAAAGCCGCTGCTTCCGTCTCGAAGACGACGGCCTCTTCCGCTGAGGCCAACTCAGCAAAGGCGAATACTGGGTTCAACAACAGTGCAAAAACTAGGAAAAGCCTATTCATTGAGATGGAGCGTTGGGTGGCGTGAGGATTGAAGAATCCAATGGTGAATATAGACAGCATGTCGCCGCAATAGCGGCAACCTCTGATTCGCTCACTTCAGGTTGCTATTGCATAGCAATCGGCTCCCTTGATATGAAAAGTTCAGCCCCAAACTGAAAGGGCGAACGTCTACGAAGTTCAAAGGAAGTGCTTCACAGGAGGAATGCTCACAGCATGAGCAAGATGACGACAGAGAAGCAATCTGCCCAGAACAGGTCAACAGGCTCAAAAGATTGAGGGGCAAATTGATGGCTTGCGATCCGATCGTCCAGTCGTGGGGCAAACGTAAGCACTCAATTCATCAAGGCTGCTTTGCAGCTGACGGCTGATCCCCGCAGCAAGAGCTGCTTGCCCCTGCCTCATGGCCAAGCCGTGCCCTCTTCTCAAGACTTACCCACTCAAGACGTGCCCTCTCAAGGCGCGCCCTCTTAGGCCATGACAAGGCTTGCGAAGAAGGCTTCTTCCCTTCTGAACAAGGCTCGCGGCAAGGACTTCTTCACTTGAGAACAAGTCCACGAACAGCGCGTGCAACCCCATCGTCACAGTTCGTTACACACTCTGTTACATTTTGTAAGGCGGAGTCGCGGTCCGCTTCACAACCATTCCCTTGATTGATTTAAACCGATGACCTCGAGCACTGCTTATTCCTACAGCGGCTCTTACAAAGTGCCTTACGCACGCCTTGGCTGGGTGCCCTTCGCCGAATCATGGAACGGTCGTCTAGCCATGGCCGGCTTCCTCATCGGCATCGCAACAGAAGCGCTCACAGGACACGGGATTCTTTCCCAGATCGGCCTGATTGGCTGATTCCTGCGGGAGCGACTGAATGGACACCGCGCCTGCGGTCGCTCCCACCTTTACTGCCCATAAGGCAGGTTTGCTTCAGTCTTTAGAAGCAGTCATTGCTGGCAGCGATCGGCTCTTAAAAATCCCGTAGCGAGGAGCAAACAGAAACGCAATCAGGAACAGCCCCGTCTGCACCAACACAATGCAACCCGCCGTTGAACTGTCAGACCAATAACTGATGTACACCCCCAGAAGACTGGACACCACACTGCTGAGAATGGCCAACCAGGTCATCCGATCAAAGCGATCGGTTAGCAAATAAGCCGTTGCCCCAGGGGTAACCAACATTGCGACCACAAGAATGATCCCGACCGTCTGCAAACCAGCAACGGCAGCCAGCGATAGAACCGAAAGCAACAGGTAATGGAGCAAGCCCGTATTGATTCCAATCGATCGAGCATGGGTGGGATCGAAGCAGAACAGCATTAAGTCCCGCCGAAGCAGCACAAGAATGACCACAACAATCGTTGAAATCAGCAGGGTCTGCTGAATATCAGCGACCGAAATTCCCAGCACATTGCCAAAGAGAATATGGAAGAGATCGATATTGCTGCGGGTGCGCGAGGCCAGCACCAAACCGAGGGCGAAAAAGCCAGTAAAGACAAGGCCAATCACCGCGTCTTCCTTCACCCTTGACTTCTGCTTGACGAAACCAATCAAGGCCACTGAACCCACCCCAAAGACAAAGGCCCCGAGGGAGAACGGCAAGGCAAGTGCATAGGCGACGACAACTCCAGGCAGCACAGCATGGGAAACCGCATCACCCATCAAGGCCCAGCCCTTCAGCGTCATGTAGCAGGACAACAGGCCACAGACGCCGCCAACCAAAGCACTGACGCACAGAGCACGCACCATGAAGCCATGGCTAAGAGGCTCCAGCAGCCGCTCCATCAACCAGCTCATGGGAGTGCTCATCGCCAACAACGCATTCATCAGTCGAGTTCCTCAGACGAGGCAGGGCCAGTAATCAAATTTGGTGGCAAGCCGCCAAAGGTCATGGCGATGTTTTCTGGAGTAAAAACCTCCGATGTTTCGCCATAGGCGAGCACGGTCTTGTTGATCAACACCACCAAGTCGCAGAAGTCGCGGACATGGCTTAGATCGTGAGTAGAAATCAAAATGGTGCGGCCCTCATCACGGAACTGCAGGAAGAGTTGCGCCATCAACTTCTCGGTTCGCACATCAACGCCATTGAAAGGCTCATCAAGCAACAGCACCGATGCCCTCTGGGCGATGGCACGAGCAAGGAACGTGCGCTTGCGCTGTCCGCCTGAAAGAGAACCGATCGGTCGATCACGCAGATCAAGCAACTCAACGCGCTCGAGTGCATGACGGACGGCTGCGCGATCTGATTCCCTCGGGATGCGCAGCAGGTTCATCGAACCGTAACGACCCATCATCACCACATCCCAGACACTGACAGGGAAGGAGCAGTCGATTCCCTCACTCTGAGGGACGTAAGCGACAGCCTGCTCTCGTTGCGCCTTAGCGACAGGGAGTCCGTTGATCCGAATGATTCCACGGGAAGGACGGATGAAGCCCATCAGGGCTTTGAAGAGCGTCGACTTGCCAGCACCATTCATGCCAACAAGCCCACAAATACAGCCTGATTTCAAACAGAGGCCAGCGTCATAAAGGGCCACCGTGCCGTTGTAATCAACGCAAAGGCCTTCCGCCTCAATGCGAAGACGATCAACCGTTCTGAAAGCGTCAACTGGCGCCATCATTTGACTTCAGCTGCCCTTGATAGACCGTCGCGAATCAGGCTGACGTTATGCCGTTGAAGCTCAAGCAGGGTCGCTGCAGGCCCATTCGCCGCCGAGAGGGAGTCGACATAGAACGTCCCGCCGAAACGAGCGCCGCTAGCCATAGCAACTTCTCGCTGCGCCTTATCACTGACTGTGCTCTCACAAAAGATCGTTGGCACGCCTCGCTCCTTAACGGTACGGATCAAGTTGGCCATCCGTCTTGGGGTGACCTGACTCTCCGCATTCACAGGCCAAAGATAAGCCTCCTCCATGCCGTAATCGCTAGCCAAATAAGTAAATGCACCCTCACAACTCACTAGCAAACGGCGGTCTTCTGGGATCTTGGCCAGAGATGCTCTCAGCTCATCATCAAGATGCTGAAGCTTCTGTTTATAGATCTCAGCATTGCCAGAGAAGCTCTCAGCACCCGCTGGATCAAGCTGACTAAAGCCATCCACAAGCTTGTCGACATAGTGCATCGCCCGTTGAGGAGACATCCAGGCATGGGGATTGGGCTTACCTGCATAGAGATCCCCCTCGATCAGCAGCGGCTGCATGCCATCGCTGAGGGTAAGAGTTGGCACATCACCAGCCGCCGCTGTGAATTTTCGTGCCCAGAGCTCCAGTCCGAAACCATTCTCGACAATCAAGTCGGCACCAACCGCTCGTTCAAGATCGCTGGGGGTGGGCTGATAGCCGTGGATTTCAGCACCCTCTTTAACGATCGAACGAACATTGAGGCGGTCACCGGCAACGTTCTGGGCCATATCGGCCAACACGGTAAAAGTTGTGAGCACAAGGGGTTTTTCCTCCTCCTCAGCTCCTGATACAGCACCACGTCCAGCACCAGCATCAGGCCTTAGAGAAGACAGCGTGCATGCGGCCAGCAGCCCAAGGATGGCCAAGAAACAAACCTGAAAAGCCGAGTTGCGAAGAAAAGCTTTTGGCAACAAACCTTTCAACCCTGCTGACAACAAACTCTCCATTCATTGTCTCACTCGCCTTTCCATATCTAAGCAATGGAGCCAAGCGATCAAATAGCAGTAACCAGAAAACAAATCCGCACAGAGAAGGGATTAATAAGCCATCAAAAAACCCCACTGCATGCAGTGGGGTTGAAGGGATCTTAAAAAAAGCCAGACAGGCTTAAAAAGCCCGCATCTGACAATTCAGGTAAAGATCAACCGACGGCTGGAGCAATCAGAGCCACAGGAGTGGACTGAGCAGCTGCCAGGTCGAGAGGGAAGTTATGAGCATTGCGCTCATGCATTACTTCCATGCCGAGGTTGGAACGGTTCAGCACATCACCCCAGGTAGGAATCACTCTGCCCTGAGCATCAACCACTGACTGGTTGAAATTAAAGCCGTTCAAATTGAAGGCCATGGTGCTGACACCCAATGAGGTGATCCAGATGCAAACCACTGGCCATGCGGCCAAGAAGAAGTGCAGGCTGCGGCTGTTGTTGAAGCTGGCGTATTGGAAGATCAAACGACCGAAGTAGCCGTGGGCTGCAACGATGTTGTAGG
>CATBLW010000180.1 GCA_949486985.1 Prochlorococcus marinus str. MIT 9215 | reverse complement strand
GCACCACGCGCCAGCCGGATGCAGCCAAACCGTTGGCCATCGCTGCCATGAAGGGACTGTCCATGGGGGCGCCAGCTCCATGGGCTAAGAGCAACGTTGCTGGAGCCTTCGCTGGACCATTAATGAGCGGTTGGCTTGGATCCATTGCTGACTGACTCATGCTCAACACCACCTCGAGGAAACCACTGGGATCAACAACAAACGAGTTTTCGTAGCCAAGAGGCTTGTTTTTACAGTCAACAAACTACTGATCAGTTGACATACAGGTCGCGTGCCTGCTTGAGCACCAGTTTTAGTTGTTCGTCATCAAGAGATAGGGCCTCTGGCCAAGCTTGAGCAAGCCAACCACGCAGCTTGATGCAATCGATGTCGCCCTTGTTCTGCCAGGGGGTAAAGAACTCGTCCTGGGCTGCCAGAACACGGAATTTCAGAAACTCCAGCAAACGTGCTCGCAGTCGCTGTTGGTTAGGCATTGAGCGGTTGGTTAGGCATTGAGATGAAAGCCCCAGCCCTTGCTCATTAAGCTAAACAAGAAACAGGCTTGTAGGAAAAACGTGTCTTTGCTACCCGTTCATTGATAGCTGTTTCAATCAGCAAGATCAAACATCTTTTCGAAAGCAGGATGACTCGTGACCATCACTTCAAGCGTCTAATGGTTCTCGATGCGCTTGTCTGAAGAGACGATGCCATGCTTGATACCTACAAGCAATAGCTCAAATTCCTAGCCATTCAACAAGGAGATCAGCGGATCCCTTTCACGTGGGCTCACGCTGTCATAAAAAGGCCTCCTGCTTTTCAACAGGAGGTCTGTTTTTGTGTGCGAACCGCAGGGCTCAGGAACTTGATCTGATCGTGTTGTGGGCTGGATGACCAGCCCTTAGGGAATGCAGAGGACAAGCCATTCGCGTTAAGCGGTTGGCTGTCAGCCCTTTGCTGCGACCAACTCCTTCTCTTTCTCTGCTTCTGGCAGAGATGGCTGCAATTCGGCGATCTGCTTCTCGAGCTGTTCAACAACACCAAGATGCTCAGCTTTGCGAGCCTCTAGTTGTGCAACGCGCTCAGCATTTTGACGTTCCTGGAGCTTGGCGTATTCAGATTCAGGAATCACATAAACGCGATCCCGAGGGGTTGTGTAGCCAAAAGGAGCAGTCATGAAGTCATCGAAGAGTGAATACATGTCGTTAAGTGCGAGACCTCTACAGCATGACGCCTTTGTGGCGTACGGCCGAACCAAAAAGGTAGTGAGAACCAGGGCCGGTCGAGCTTAGATATCGCCTACTGGCCGCCTTTTGTACGGTTTTCTCGATAGAAATCCACCGATCAAGTCTTCAATAAGCCAGCGAACAGTCGATTGGTTATGCAAATGAGCCATTTCAATGATCACTTTATTGATCACTCCATCGTTCCTTTATCAGGATTCTCTGCTTCTGGGTTTGGGAATCGATCAAGCCTGGATCCTTTGGGGCTGTGATCTGATCGATCACCTCGACCAGCCAATTGTTGACGCATCAATCACCTAGCTGTTCTGAGCCAAGTGAAGACGGCCTCACACCTTCTTGGGGCCGTCTGCACGACCTCGTTTCGCTGTGTGCGCTTGGTTGCGTTTCCTGGCTTATTTGGCCAATCGAGCTTGTTATGCATCGGTTTGGCCTCTCGCTTGGCAAAATGTGGTCTAACTTTTAAATCCCTCTTGGCTTGAAATGGAGACTCCCGCAGCTGTCGCACTGCTTATCTCTCTTGTCGTCCTGTTTGGCCTTGGGCTTGGGGCGGTGGCCAAGATGCTGTTTTTCCGGACTGGCAGTCGTGCTGCAAGCCAAGGCACCGGAGTCTTTGGCTTCATGAATGGGTCGAAGGTCCGTGCGGACAGCAAAATCGCTGCTGACGACGCCATCAAGCAGCGGCTGGAGAAAACCTTCTCCGATAGCGCTTCGCGAACCGAGGACTGATCAACTGGCTTCAGAACCTGGTAGGGCTGTTCAGCAATGGAGAAGAGGAAGGCATACTTTTCTCAGTTGCATCTCCATCATTATTGGAATTGGATGCGCCGTTGAGAGAGATTAGTATTTATTTTCTCTTTGGTAGATTAACTTAAGCGATAAAATTGTTGTATTCAGTATCAGGGTAATCGTGTTCGCGATCAGAACAGGGTAAGCCTGCGCTTGAATAGCGTAAATGATCCAGAATATTAGCCCGCTAATGAAGAGCATCAGCATCACAAAAGAAACATCTTCTGCTTTTTTGCTTCTCCATGTTTTGATCACTTGAGGCAGAAATGCAAACGTTGTCAATCCAGCAGCGATGTATCCAAAAGTATCAGCAGTAAGCATTTGGGTTGAGATGATCGTTTGGAAGCAGTATTAGCCAATCATAGGACAGTGATGTTTGTGT
>CATBLW010000179.1 GCA_949486985.1 Prochlorococcus marinus str. MIT 9215 | reverse complement strand
CATTCATGAAAGTGAATTTGTTTAAATCTCCCTATCCCCAGCCTGACAGGTGGGTTTCCTTGGAAGGCAATGGATCAACTATTTGGGAATGCAGGCCAGCGTTCGATGCCAAGGCCAAAGCTGAGCCCGATCCTCAGTAACCAGTAGCTGATAACGATCACTGCTGTGAATGAAAGATGCCAGCTATGAATGCCACTGGGTATCAATCGACGTTGCCGGATGGCAGTGATCGACCACCACAGCATTGCTATGGCAGCTAATGGGCCTAAAGCATGCCATTCCAAAGAGCTGCTTAGATCTCCGCGAAGTGCGTCGCTCGTCGCCCGGGTTAGGAAGCATGTAGGACATGGAATGCCTGTTAGTGCTCGCAATGGACAGGGCCAGCCTGGCAATGCTGGCTGCAGCCCTTTGCTCCATAGGTATCCAGTCAGTGTTGCCGGGAGTAAATAACCGGCGTGTTGGATGCGCTGAAGAAAGTTGTTCAGGGGATCAACGATCCACCGATCCCATGATCACGTCGATGGAGCCGAGAATCGCCATGATGTCGGCCACCTTGGCTCCTTTGAGGATGTGAGGAAGGATTTGCAGATTATTGAGGTCAGCGGCGCGGATTTTGAATCGCCAGGGGGTGACGTCATTGTTGCCCTGCAGAAAGATGCCGATTTCTCCCTTGCCTGATTCGAGCCTGGTGTAGAGCTCGCCGTTTGGGATTTTGAAGGTAGGTGCAACCTTCTTGGCGATGTGCTGGTATTCAAATTCGGCGAATGGGCTTTTCTTGCCTTCTGCTTCGCGGCGCGCTTCCAGGTTCTCGGTAGGTCCCCCGGGGATCATCTCGCAAGCTTGGCGCAGGATTTTCAGCGATTGGCGCATTTCTTCCACGCGCACTCGATAACGGGCGTAGCAGTCGCCTTCCTTTGCCCAGGCCACATCCCATTCGAAATCGTCGTAGCACTCGTAATGATCTACTTTGCGCAGATCCCAGGGCACGCCTGATGCCCGCAGCATCGGACCAGAGAGGCTCCAGTTGATGGCTTCCTCTCGGCCGATACTGCCCAACCCTTCGATACGGCGTCGAAAGATTGGGTTGTTGGTGATGAGTTTTTCGTATTCATCAATTTTTGGACCAAACCAATCGCAGAAGTCTTTGCATTTCTCCAGCCAGCCCCATGGCAGATCAGCAGCAACACCACCGATGCGGAAATAGTTGTTGTTGATCAGTCGTTGACCTGTGGCGGCTTCCCACAGGTCGTAGATCATTTCTCTCTCTCGAAAGATGTAGAAAAATGGAGTTTGGGCGCCAACATCAGCCAAGAAGGGGCCAAGCCAGAGCAAGTGGTTAGCGATGCGATTCAGTTCCAGCATCAACACGCGGATATAACTTGCCCGCTTGGGTACAGAGATGTTGGCCAAGCGTTCCGGCGCATTCACCACGATGGCCTCGTAGAACATCCCCGCCGCGTAGTCCATGCGGCTCACATAGGGCACGAACATCACATTCGTGCGGTTCTCGGCAATTTTTTCCATGCCGCGGTGGAGATAGCCAATCACTGGCTCACAGTCGATGACGTCTTCACCGTCGAGAGTGACCACCAATCGCAAAACCCCATGCATCGACGGGTGATGGGGGCCAAAGTTGACCACCATGGGCTCCGT
>CATBLW010000178.1 GCA_949486985.1 Prochlorococcus marinus str. MIT 9215 | reverse complement strand
TCACGGAATTTCTGTTCAATATCATCAGGCACGCGAACATCAAAGATGCGTTCCATCAGCGCCTCAATTGAGAAGAGGTGCGCATTGATGTTCTCCATATCAGCCATGGCCTGCTGAAGCGCGTCCGTGGGCTCATCAGCACTGCCAACTGGAGTGGCATGAACCTGACCTTCGCTCGAGCGAGGGCCATGCTGCTTTTGCAGGTCCTCAAGCACCCGGCCAGAGAGTGTGCGGAACGCTTGAAGAGCTGCCCAGCTCAGTTCCTGCTGCTGCCTGAGAGTTGGGTTCTCGCGGATCAGCCGATCGTGCTCCCTATAGAAGCGTTGACAGTCCGGGCATTGGCAGGGTTCTTCTGGCACTAGGAACCCGAAGCTCGAGAACCATCATGACATCTGATCAGGCTGCAAGCGGCGGCTCGGACGAAAACCCACCGTCGCTATCGCCACCTCCATCAAAACGGTTGTCAGCATCTCCTTCAGCAAGACCTGGCAAAGGGATTTCGATCGAGGTCACCACCTGAATTACATCTCTCAAGCGCATGGAATCAGCAAACCAACCCATCGCTTGCTCCGTATCACCACGACGTTCAGCGTCACTGGCCTGATCATCGTGCGCTTCAGCCAGCAAGGCCAACCAACAGAGGCAGCGCGCCTGAACCACAGAAAGATCAAGTTCAGTGGGCTGCGTGTCGGCAATGCGCTCGCTTTCCTGCTGCACAAGAAGTTGAAGCCGTAGATCGTGAAGCTGGGTCATGGAGCCGGATTCACTAATGCAACGCTAGCGAGGGCGTCGAGCCTGGCTACCCCACTAAATGTAGTGCTGACTACCACTAGACGTTTGCGCGAGCCCAGGGATAGCGCACGACTCTCGATCACAACTCGAAGGGCAGGTCCAAAACCGATCAAAGCTTTGAACAACAGACCCTCAGATCATTCGCACTGCAAGCAAGGAAAACTGAATCACGGGGCTGGCGGGACTCGAACCCACGACCTACGGTTTAGGAAACCGTCGCTCTATCCGGCTGAGCTACAGCCCCCTATACAAATAATATTAGCCACAGTAGCGCCGAATGTCAGCAAAACACCAGACGGCAAAAGGGATCTCTGTGAGGCGAGGCCTACCCTAAATGCCCTCATTGAATAGCTAAGGAGAGATGCCGGCCGCGGCCTTGTCCGCCCATATTCACCCATATCCGCGCATTTTTAGTCTAAAATTTTAGTCTAAATTTCAAGGTTTTAGTCTAGATTCCAAGGTGAAGGCACAGGGTCTCTCTCTCAGGACCTATGAAGAGCAGCAGCGGAACTTCTGACGCCGACGAGATCCTTGCAGCCATCAACACAGCCAACAGATCCAAGGGCATCAAGGTCTCAGTCATCAGGCAAGGCAGCGCGCTTTCTGTGCGTGCGACTTGGAGAGACCCTGGAGAGACCAAGCCACAACAAAGACGGCTTTCCTTAGGCCTAAGCGCTGACCAAAAAAACCACCTACGCGAAGCCGACAAGCAAGCCAAAGCGGTCTGGTCTGCCATCAAACAGGGCGAAGACCCGCGTAAAGCCGTCACAAGCAAAAAGCAGGCAGAGCAGCAACCAAGAAGAGCTCTGTTCGTCCGTGATGCAGTTGAGGACTTTGAGCAGACCTATTTCCAAGAGCGCAAGAGAACACCCTCTACAGAGCGAAGTTTCAAGCGCCTGCTGACTGAGCTGAATCGATTACCTCCAGCAGTTGAACTTTCAATGGAGCTCCTGGTTGAGACGGCCCGGCGACGCACCGAACCTGACTCGAGGACAAGGCTTGAGTGCGTGATGGTCTTCAAGCGCCTGGCCAAGCACTGTGACTTGGAGCAATCAGCAGAACTAGACCTGCTCCGCGGTAACTACGCAGCTGTTGGACCAAAGGGACGAGATATTCCAGGTGATGAGAAGTTGATCGAGTTTCTCCGCCTCGTCCGGCCGTCTTGCTACGGATGGTGCACCTGCGCAATGGCTGTCTTTGGCGTCAGACCAGGTGAAGTCCCGTCTCTTGTCCTGGCTGAAGACGGGTTTGCAAGTTGCTTAACGACGAAGTTGAAGAGAGCACTACCAACCACACGCGATGTGATGGCTCTGCCTAATAGCTGGGTTGTGGAGTTGAACTTGCACGATGTCTCTATTCCTGGAAACAACAGGTGGACAAAGCCTGAGGAATACAACTCAGACGTGGCTCAGCGCTTTGTAAACAACTGGAACCAGTGGTGGAAACGCCAACCAACACACTTGAAGCAGGCAAGGGCAATCCTGCCGAAGTATCAGAACTACGACCTTCGCCATGCCTGGGCTTTACGCGCCATCAATAGAGGGATCAGTACCAACATTGCGGCAAAGGCGATGGGGCATTCAGAAGCCACTCATATCAAGCACTACGAGAGATGGCTCAATAAGGACGAGTTACGCCTGGCGATGCAAAAGATTGACAGAGGATGATCAGACAAAGTTGGCATGAAGGGGATCCAACAAGGTCAGAAAAGTAGAAATTAAGAATGTCTTAACGAGAATCGCCCATTTTTCGGTGAATCAGCTTTAATTCGCTCGGTAAGTTATAAATAACCGCCGCACTAGGAGACGAATCTTCTAGGTCTGTCAGGAACTTTCCAGTAAGTCTTGATAGTCAAGCATCACAATCTTAGGCGCGACACGTAGGTGGAGACGCGACTCCATCGGCCTCTGGAAAGGTCACCATTTCTCTCGCTATTCGCCCCGAGCAGCAGGTCTCAAAAAAAATACAATTAATCGGAGTTCTCATGAATTCTCCTTTAAATGGTGTGCAAACGCCTAGCGCTTCATCGTGGTCTGATCAGACATTACTTTCAATCACAAGAGAATTGAAAGTGATCCGAGAACAGCAAAAAATTCAAACCGGAGCTTGGCTCAAGACATCCAAAATGGCTGAACTTGCTGGGCTAGGTACGTCAACTCTCAGAAAGATGGCGCAAACAGGACAACTTCCAGAATCAGCTGTGCGCAGAAAGACACGAAAAACCGGGTATGAGTACCGATTTCACGCGGAAAATACACTTCGAGCAATCGAAGAATCTTTTAGCCGATATTAATACCAATAAACAAATAAAAAGCACAACTGCGTCAACAGCTGCGCCAGTAATCTTGCCTAAATTAAAAATGTTTGACCTTAGTCAGCAGTCGGATCCTGCTGCTCAATTTCATCACGGATCCAGATTAGAAGTCAGTCACACCAGTCATTCTGAAGCAAGCGCACTTGCAGGTGTTCGCGAAATGCTTGCGCTGTTAGGTCGTGGAGATGACCCAGACAGCTCTGTGCACCTACGCGCAATCCATCCAGTAAAGGGAAAGGCTATACCGCTGACTCTTTCGGAATTTAAGAGGGCTTTTTCTCTCAATCAGAGAGGTTGGAACCTGTATCAAGTCATCAACCGAGGTGGGAATGATGATGCTGCAATCACAGAATGCGTTGATCTCTTTGCTGAGTACGACGATCGACCTGTAGATCAGCAGGTTGAAATCTGGAAGGGACTTGGATTGCCTCAGCCGACGTTCCAGGTCGCAACCGGCGGAAAGTCGATTCACCATCACTGGGTCTTTGATCAATCGATCAAGCGTGAGCAGTGGAAAGCGTTGGAAGAGCGCCTCTTGCAGCACGCTTCGGAATCAGACCAATCCATCGGCAACCCTTCGCGAGTGATGGCGCTTGCTGGTCAGATCAAGTGGCCGACCAAGAAACACGTCGAGGCAGGTCTGGTGAAAGAACTAGTTCAGCCACTGGGCATCTCCTCAATCATCAACTCATCTGGTCAGACCTATTCAGCGGCCTTGTTTGAAGAGCTTCTGCCCGCTCTAGAGCGAAAGAAGGAGCGATCGAGCTTCATTCCAGAAGGCTTCAAAGAGGCAGGCAAGAACCAGTTCGAGCCGTCCAGCTGGGAAGAGATCCAGAAAGCTCTGACGTGCATTCCACGTCGCAAGTCAGGTCAGACAGCCATCGACAACGGAGGTCCTGGCTCATACAGCAACTATCGGAATGCTCTCTGGGGCTCGATCAAAGCTGCTGCTGCTGTTGGCCATGCCCGTGAAGAGGTGATCCAGCTATGGGAAGAGCACAGCCCATCAAGTGAGTGCGATTGGGACGTTGAGCAGGTCGCCAACAGTGGAGGTGAGCAAGTCGAGGCTGATTCTTTCTGGTGGGTGGCTAAGGCGCACGGCTACAAGGCTCAGCCCAAAGAAGCGAAGAGCGAACAGCAGGAGAGTTTGACGCCGGCTGAGAAGCTCTGGCGACTGGAGAAGTGTGCAGAAGATCTGAAAATAACCAAAGTTCATTACAGCCATCGACTGCCAAGAATTCGCAGTCTTGCGAATGACCTTGGTATCTCTATGAGAGATCAAGAGCTTGCGAATATGCTCAGCTGTGCTGGTAAAAAGCACGGTGTCGGCAAACTACTTCGACCGGGTAATCCTCTCACTATCACACCTCAAAGGTGGCTGTGCGATGGACTTCTCTTGAAGGGATGCCTGAACCTGCTTGTCGCGCTTCCTAAGCAGGGGAAGACTTCACTTTTGATCAGCTTGATTGCTGCTTGGAAACGTGGATCTACTTTTTCAGGCCTGCCTCCAACCTTCCTTGATCGTGAGTTGGTTGGGCCGTGCCCAAAGGTCTTAATCATCGGCACAGACCAGGGTTTGAACGATTGGGCCGCGATGCTGAAGCCAGCTGGCTTGATGACTGATGACAACGTCTTGCTTGATCCAATTATCGGTCTCGCTCACGCTGGTAATCCAATGCACCTTGATCCTGAAGGCATCGATACCATCGCTGAAGAAGTTAATCAGCACGAAAATGTCTTGATTCTTGTTGACAGCTTGGCCGCTTGCTTGGCTCCACTTGGCTTGAAAGAAGAAAGCCCAGAAGCCGCTCTACCTCTACAAGAACTTGCTGAAGCATTGGATGGAACTGATGCGACAACTGCACTGATTCACCATGCAGCTAAAGGAAGGTCTGGTGAAGGAGCCAGCAGCGCATCGAGAGGGTCAACAGCAATCCCCGCTCTTGCCTCTCAGATCATTCAGTTGTCTCCAACCAGTAATGACCGAAACGACGATCGCAAGACACTCAGGACTGAAGGAAGAGGCGGTCAACCGCTATCGCTGGTGATTGAGCGCGAAGAGGCTCACTGGAGAACCTGTGGCTCGACTGAGGATCTAGAGCGCGAGCGTCAGCGCGAAGAAACGATCGAGAAGTTGAACGAACGCCAACAGTCAGCTCTGGTCATTGTTGAAGCGCAATGGGAGCAGGGCTGCACCACTACCACTGCAAAAGAGGTGGCTGCAAGGCTCGAACTGGATGGGACTGATCCAGAGAGAAAGGCCCTTGATGCTTTGCAGCAGTTGCGTGCGAAAGGACTGGTGCAAGGGGGACGCACTAACGCGACCAGAGGCAAGGGCGGCTTCTGGGAGTTCTGGCCAGCAACCGTGACTCCTGGTCAGCCGATCTCTAGGGATAGAAAAGAAGTCACGGTTGCCACGGTTGCCACGGTTGCACCTCCCTCACACGAGGACCCGGGTGATATTCATTCTTCTGTTGTTATTACTGACGAAACAATTACAACCGTGACAACCGGTACAACCGTGGGTGATTCTGCCTCCCTAGAGAATCCAGATTCAAAAGTCACGGTTGTAAATAGTGGCGGCGATGCTGTATCAGTTCGACCTTTCCTTCCGGATGCACCCGGGTATGTAGAAGACTTCTGATGTCGTTGAACATCCGTTAACGATACTTGGCAGTCAAGTACCAATTGCCGGATTTATTTTTCTTGAAATCTGCAAGGATCTTTTCCGCACTATTTTTAAGCGTCAATTCATCATTGACTTGCCATGACTTAGACATCAAGGGGGCATCAGCACCATCTCTTTGCCTGTAAAGCTTTACACAAGAAATGAAATCATCTTCCATGACTTTTTCTGAGGTTTTGTCTGAATAGTTTTCTTGCTGTTGCTCTTTACCCGTAGGAAATGTTTTTGCATTGCTTGGTCTAGCTGATCTGCTTTCGCTGACTGAGGCAGTGCTTAGGCATGCAGCACCCATCAAACCTAGTCCAAGTCCTATTTGAAGAGAACCTTGACCTCTTTGACTTAAAGCAAGAAGTGAATCTTCTTCAAACCAGCCTCCATATTTGTTGCCTTGGCTTGTAGTTGCCATTCCGCTGATCCCGCTAATAATGAGCCAAGCACTTCCCACTACAAAGAAAAAACGTGCTTCTTGAGTTATTTTCATGATGCGCTTAGCAGAATTAGTGAATTCAATTTTTACACACTAACAAGGCTTGTTATTTTTGCAAAATCAGAAAATGCAAGTCAGATTTTTTTGGCCCCGCCCTTGACCAATGCCTACTGGGTTAAGTGATCTGACATTTCTGATTAATTAGTTTCGATTAGAAGGGGCGATTAATACTGCGATAGCCACCCGGCATTGGCAAATCGCCATAGGCTCAACTATTCGATTGGCCCAGCAATCCCGCGAGAGTGGCTGAAATAGGGGGCGAGCTCGCCCGCTCTGTGCAATCTCCAGAGACTTGAAGGTGTTGTGCCAGCCCAGGATTGTCACACCCTGGGAAGTCAAAATACGCCTCAGTCATGTCCAGCGATGCAGTCCGGGACATGTTCAAGGGTCGTTGATAGCTGTGCCGGCTTGGTTTATTGTCTGGAACAAGTTCAACCCCTTTGAAAGTGTCTCAGGAGTTCGTCGCCTACTTCCGTGTTTCGACTGAAGAGCAGGGCGACAGCGGACTGGGAATTGAGGCGCAGCAGGAGAAGGTTCGCTCCTTGGTTGAGTCGAGAGGTGGTGAAGTCATCGATGAGTTCACCGAGATAGAAAGTGGCCGCAAGAGCAAGCGCCCTGTTCTCGCCCAGGCGCTTGAAGCTGCACGCAAAGCAAAGGCGGTTCTGGTGGTTGCCAAGTTGGATCGGTTGGCTCGTGATGCTGAGCTGGTCAATCGCCTGAGCAAAGAGGTGGCAGGAAATGGCTTCCCAGGTCTGCTGTTTGCTGATCTGCCTGACGTTGATGCAACCAATGCAGCCGGCCGGATGATCCTTGGCGTGATGGCGCAGGTTGCTCAGTTCGAAGCAGAGCGGATTGGTGAGAGAACCCGTGAAGCATTGGCTGCTGCAAAGGCCAGAGGCGTGAAGCTCGGAGGACGCAGAGAGGAAGCTGTCAAAGCGTCTCAAGCGCGCAAAGGTGAAGCACTGGAACGTGCTCAGGCGTTGCGAGGTTTGATTGCTCCATTGGTTGATGCAGGTCAGTCACGGCGCGCGATTGCAGCTGCTCTCAATGACGCTGGACATCGCACTGAACGTGGATCGTTGTGGAACCACACCACTGTTGGACGAGTGATCGCAAGACTTGACCTAAGAGCAAATTATGCGTTTAACGCATTCACTAACCCCGAAGCTCTTGACACATCAGGCTTAAAGCCAAAATCATGAGACACTTGAGCCAGCAGTTGTTCATCCTGAAGTTCAACAATGTCGAATTTTATTGAACAGATAAAGGGCAACACACCTAGCGGAATAAAAGGATTAGCCAAATCCGCCTTAAAAAAGACACAACCCATTGCAGACAAAGCAACTGCAGTGGCAACTATCGGCATGGGAGCTGTTGGGGCATCCTTGAGTCGTTTTGCAGATATTCCATTTGACATGGATCAGATTAACCAGATAATTAACACAGCAAATAAATATAAAATTGATAGGTTAGATGCTGTTCAAGCGTTGCCAGGTGAAATCACAAAATATGGCACAAAATTTGTTGAAGAATATTTGAAAGGAAAAGACTGGTCTCACATTGAAAGTCAAAAAAATAATCCGGCCAGGGCTTCTGATCCAACGAACGCGATCTGGGAAGACGCCTCCAAGAACCGGACTAGAGGCCCACAAGACATGTCAAACTCTGCACGAATTCAGGCAAGTTTTGAAAATCACTTTGATGCAGTCCTAACAGCAGTTCGGACTCAAGAATTTTGGCAAAGGACGTTGGGAAATGCATTTGAAGCTGGTGTTTACGCCGCTGCCATCACTGCGTTAGACATGTTTTTGCTCCAACGAGATGAATTGATAAATGGAACCAACGAGAGAAAGCAGGAAATTTTGATGGACATCCTTAAAAAAAGTGGGCTTATGGCAGCAGGCGCTCTCCCAGTATCTGTGTTTCTTGCAGTCCTATTGCTAATGATTCCAACACTGTCGACGGTGATGGCTCCTCTAGGACTTCTGGGAAGTGTTGGCTTGGCTCTAAGGTTAGTTACTTCATTGGTGAAAAATCCATCGAAGCAAGAGAGAGATTGCCTGGCTTCGATCCAAGGCTATATGAAAGGTTTGATTTATGATCTAAAACGTGATGAAGATGGGTCGTTAACTATTGATGTTGTTGCTTTACCTGCTGCTTAGATCTATATGGAATTCGCAATTGGAGATCGGGTTAAGGAGACGTATCACGGATACGTTGCTCACTGCGAACATCATGGCAAGCCGAAGGGAATTTCAGTCGATGTCAACGTTGGATTATTGCCAGACTCTATTGGTTTGCCAATTCCTCGTGCCTTATGGAGGCCAAAGAAAGGCAAAATAATTGACTTGCGTGATAGGTGGTATTTCCAAGAAGGACGTGATGCTCTGGTTCAATGGGCTAGTGGATACGAAGAATGGAGACTGGCTGATGAAAAACACCTGGAGGTTATTTGACCTGCATGGTGACAAAAGAAAGCCTGTTTACAAAGAGAGTGGGTTGAAATACCTCACATATGACTCATCAGTCTACGAATTTTACTGAAGTGCTGTCCACAAATTGAAGAATCAAGGCTCTGAAATCATCCCAACATTTCTAAATACCTAAAAATTCAATTCTCCTTCTAAGAGTGAGTTGACTTCCTAGCAAATTGCCCCCAACGCCAGTCGAGACCTTCTTGGTTTGGGGTTACTTTGAGGTGACTTACGTTCGGTCGAGGTACTCCAAGGGATTGGAGGTTGTGTCCTTTTGCTGGGATGACCTCCAGCGAAGTGGGTTCCAAGCACCACTTACCCATGTCGAACAAGGCATGATGGTTCCGGCAAAGAAGCAATCCATTCCCGCTGTCGTCGCTTCCGTTGTCGCTGACGGGAACGATGTGCGCTGCCTCAATCACTTCTGACGGGGCGTCACAAAGGGCGCAACGCTTACCGCCATAACGCCTAACGACTGCCGCTCTAAACGCTGCCTGACTGCGCTTCTTGGTTCTGACCTCCCTTTTGGTTGTCTCTCTCGCCTGAAAGCAAGACCCCTCTTCATCCGCAGGCAGTCGGTAGTCCATTCTTCCACCAAGCGAGAAGGTGAAAACCAAGTTGCCGCTGATCGGGTCGTCCTCAAGGAACTCGATTCGATCCACCCTGCGCTTTGGTCCTTTCCCCTGGACCAACTCACCTTTGGAGTTGGTGTCTCTGATGAGGAAGACAGGTAGTCCCAACTCCAACGCTGTCCGCATTGAGTCGATGTCTCCTTCGTCATATGTGCTCGATTTCGTTGCTGGGTAGTCGTAGGTGCCTGTCTCTTCGAGGATCTCGTCTTCATATTTCCCTCTACTACTGATCCCTACGCACACCCCGTTGCCTGAAGGGGTGAGATCAGAGGTCGATCTTTTGTCTCGCCAAATGCCTCTCGCGCCGTTGTAGCAGCCGATTTCGCGCACCTCATCAGCGACCAGCGGTCTTTCCTCCTGGATGCGTTGGACCGCCTCCCACATGGCGGATCGCCTGCCTCTTTCTGCCTGGAGGAGTGACTGTGGGTCCATGCATCAATGTTGCCGCAATCTGAGTGCTTGAAACCCGAACAGCAAGGAGAACACGCCGACCCAAGCGCTAATACCGAAGTCTTGGCGTTCGATTAAGGGTGTATGGCGGAGAGAAGAGATCAGGTCGGCTGCTCTACACCCGCCGCCGACAAAGGTTTAGCCGCGGCCTAAAAATTGTGGAAGCTTTTGGAGCCTAAAAGCTCCTGCAGGAGGATTCCAGGCTGGTTTTAGTCTAAATTTTTAACCTAGAAAGAGCGCCAATCCGCTCAAATCACATTCAACCACTACACGTCATGAAGGTTTAGGAAACCGTCGCTCTATCCGGCTGAGCTACAGCCCCAGTAAAGGTCATTATGGGGTTTGAAAGCAGGCGAGGTGATCGCAATCGGCACAGCCTTTGGCTGTGATCCGGTTGAGGAAAGTCCGGGCTCCCCGATGGCCAGG
>CATBLW010000177.1 GCA_949486985.1 Prochlorococcus marinus str. MIT 9215 | reverse complement strand
CTGCCGGACTCTGGCTACTAGCAGATTTCCAGAGTTTTGCACTTAGTTCTAACTAGATGAAACCCCTGCTGTTGCTGATCCCTGCCATAGCAACTCCAGTCCTTTCACTGGGGCCTCTTAGTGCTCTTCCTGTTAATGCTGATAGCGATCTAGTCAAATCACAGCTTCTGGGCCCTCCACCACCTGTCCCAGGTGAAGGATTAAAAGACCAGCAAGACGTTCAAAACAGAATCTGGGTCAAGGTCGCCAACCCAACCACCACACATATAGTCGCCAGCAAATTAGGCCTGTCTGTATCTGAACTCGCTCTCCACAACAGTTCTCCCTACCTAAAACAAGGTTCATGGTTGGCCATCCCAAAAACCAGCCAAGGCCAACTTCAAAGTGTCGTCGACCTCGATGCAAGCCAAGTTCGTAGCTCGGCTCCCACTACACCCCTTCCCATTGCATCCCCTCCTCCGCCAACAAGCATTGTCAAAGTTGACAAGGATGATTCGGCAGCATCGATCGCTAAAAAGCATGGTTTAACACTAGAAAGCCTTCGCAACCTCAATCCAGGCCTTGAATTTGGGCGCTTAATCATTGGCACAACTGTCAGAGTTGCCAACGCGACCCCGAGAGCACTACTCGCCATCAAGCCATTACGTAGTGGTGGTGCAAGCTGGCCCCGACTGCCGAGCTTGCCTTCCTTTGAAGATAAAAACCAAGATCTCAATGGTCATAAGGGCTATATCTGGCCAACAAAAGGAGTCTTCACGTCTGGATATGGATGGCGATGGGGACGAATGCATCAGGGAATCGATATTGCCAATAAAGTTGGCACTCCGATCGTTGCCGCGAAGGATGGCATCGTGATTTACTCAGGCTGGAAGAGCAGCTACGGGTATTTCATCGAAATAGCCCATGCGGATGGTTCCTCCACCCGCTATGCCCATAGCAGTGTCCTTTTGGTGAAAAAGGGTCAGATCGTTCCTCAAGGAACAAAGATTTCACTGATGGGGAGTACTGGACGTAGTACAGGCCCACATTTGCATTTTGAAATACGTAAATCGGGTGGTACAGCCACCAATCCTCTAACTCTGCTTCCCCAAAAAAGAAGCTAAAAACGCAAGGTCATCGTTTAACATTCCTTGCATGGGGCTCGGTAGCTCAGCCGGTTAGAGCGCGGGATTCATAACCCCGAGGTCGGGAGTTCAAGTCTCCCCCGAGCCATTAAAATTATCTATTGAGAATCCTCGCAATCAGCGCATCTCAATTGCATTAAGCCGATCACGAAATGAGCGAGGACCATCAGAATTACTATTCAAAGTAATTTGTTCCCGATCTTGATTTTCGAGTGCATTAGGTCGTCGATTTGAGCGTGGAGACCCACCTCTCATCGGCTTGGCCTGAACGGTGAGCCTGCGTGTATCCGGATCACGGTTAAGGGGTTGAGCTTTGAGTTCGCTACGTACCTGATTCAACAGCCTGAAATGTCCGGTGCTGCTGAATTTACGCAATAAGGCATGGTCCCAAGACATGAGTGACTGATGCATGAGTAATAGTCTATGTCGGCCGATGCGTGAACTCCAGCAGGGCTCGATCAGGCATCCTTAACAAAGGTGGGGCATCTTGCCTAGAATCATTGGCTGGTAGCCACGTCGACTTCGAGTTAATACGAATCGATTAGCTGCCTGAGCTGAACCACTGCCATCTCAATCATGACCACGAACGGCTGCCTGCGAGTGGGCCAAGAAGCCCCCGATTTCACTGCCACCGCTGTGGTTGATCAAGAATTCAAAGAGATTACTCTTTCTCAGTACCGCGGTAAGTATGTGGTGCTCTTCTTCTACCCCCTAGACTTCACATTCGTTTGCCCTACAGAAATAACAGCTTTTAGCGATCGATATAGTGATTTCTCTAGTAAGAATACTGAGGTCTTAGGCGTTTCAGTAGACAGTCAGTTTAGTCACCTTGCATGGATCCAGACTCCACGCAATCAAGGCGGTCTAGGTGATATCAACTATCCTCTAGTTGCAGACCTCAAGAAAGAGATATCTATTTCATACAATGTCTTGGATGATGATGCAGGTGTCGCATTACGTGGTCTGTTCATTATCGATCCTGATGGTGTAATTATGCATGCGACAATCAACAATCTGCCAGTTGGACGCAATGTAGATGAGACGCTACGTGTTCTCCAGGCATTCCAGCACGTACAATCACATCCCGACGAAGTTTGTCCTGCGAACTGGACACCTGGTGAAAAGACAATGCACCCTGATCCTGTCGGAAGCAAGGAGTTCTTTGCAGCTGTCAACTAAGGCAGAATGATTGCCACTTAAAAATCTTATCTATCTTATAGACAAGATCATCATTCTGAACCTGTCATCATGCTTGGTGGCAGGTTTTTTACTTCCAAGACAATTGAACGCTTATCAGATCCCTCCAAAAGCGCCCTAAGGCCGTCTGCAAGGTTCTCTGCCATTGCAATTCTCTTGCCATCACTAACGACCACCCTGGCTAGCGTTGGGAGTCCACCTTGTTGAGCCTTTAGATAAACAGGCTCTACATAGAGCAATGCGTTGCCAAGAGGAACAACCAAAAGGTTTCCTTGAACAACCTCAGAACCAGCACGATCCCAAAGTCCAAATTGTTGACTAATTGTGGGATTCTGATTAATCAAGGCCTGAATCTGTTCTGGCCCGAAGATAAGTGTTTCACTGGGGAAGCGAAGTAAAACCAATTCTCCATAATGTTCACCATCACTTCTTGCTGCTAGCCAGCCCGAAAGATTCGGTCTAGCCAATGGTGTAAGCGGCTGCAAAAGTAGGAATTCAGATTGATCGTTAGGCCTTAATTGGGCAGTGGTGTGATAAGGCAAGACAGGAACCTGGCGCTTGCCATAAAGTTCCATGGGAACCTGCCATACGTCATCACCGCTATAAAAGACGCGAGGATCAGTAACGTGATAACGAAGAAGTTGCTGTACCTGTATGTTAAACAAATTGGTCGGTACTCTTAGATGCTCACGTAATGCCAAAGGCATAGCATCAAGAGATTTAAACAGCTCAGGGAATACATTCTGCCAACCCTGAATCAACGGGTCATCTGGTTCAATAATGTAGAGATGAATTCTGCCACTATAGGCATCAACAATTGCTTTAACTGAGTTGCGCAAGTAACGCAACTGTTCACCGTTAGGCAAATTAGCTGCATAAGGGTAAGTACGTGAGGTGGTATAACCCTCCACAATCCAATACTGGTGTTGGTCGGAGTTGTAGTTAGGGGTATTTTTTGGGATCGCTACAGATACCAAGTAAGGATCTTCGGTTAATTCA
Source organism: Prochlorococcus marinus str. MIT 9215 (assembly GCA_949486985.1). GTDB lineage: Bacteria > Cyanobacteriota > Cyanobacteriia > PCC-6307 > Cyanobiaceae > MIT-9215. The sequence continues at coordinate 6,955 of CATBLW010000177.1, read as the reverse complement.
AGAAATGGTGCGACTGCTCGAATACGTTGTCGAACTTCACGTCGGATAAGAAGTTTGGAGTTCTGATTAAGTGATCCTGTATTGAGAAGACGAGGTTCATGCAAGTAGGTCGCCGCAGATATTCTCTGAAGCGGATTCTCTAATGGGATGCCCCCTAACCCTGAATAATGATTGTATATATTTTGATCGCCTTCAGGGTAATCTAATTCCTTGAGTTTAGTTGGAGCAATTGCATATGGCGATGGAAGTATTCCAAAGTAAAGAGCTGCATCAGCAATTGGAACGGCTTGCTTTACATCTTCACGAGTAATACCCAATTCCTTACTGCCTTCTAACTTCGTTGAGGTTCCTAGATCACTAATGAAATAGTCTGGAAGACCATCTGGCGCCATCGTATTAACTGGGCTGAGCGTAAAGCCATAGCCATGAGTAAAAACGAAATGTCTATTCAACCAAGTTCTTGATCGCTTTGGCAGAGCTGCTTGGTCAAGCTCACGCGCCGTGATCATGACCTGTTGACGTTCCTTGGATAGAGGTAAAAGCCGGTATCGATCTACAGCTGCATTGGAGAAGCGATAATAAACTCTTAACTGCTGCAACTGGCGATTGGTTGCTAATAATGGTTGACTATCCCAAAGACGGATATTCCTCAGAGTGCTCGCCCCTACTTCAAGATCAGCTTTGGTAAGTTGTGGATGAGGATTAATTAATCGAGTGGTAATTGAGTCAAGCTGAAAGGCTTTCCTAGTGGCTTTAATTGCTCTTGATATATATGGAGTCTCAAGTTCTAATTCTCTAGGTTTAACTACCATCCATTGAATAAAGGGCGCGAAAACCAGTTCGACAACAACTCCTAGCAAGGCAATACTTGCAGCCAATAGTCTTAATAAACCTCTTTTCCTTAAACCTGGAATCGGTATGACAAAAACAGCCAGAGAAAGCAATGCCAGCGATGAGATGCTACGAACAGGAATAATTAACTGAGCATCTAGCCAACCAGCCCCGGCAATCATTCCATTCTGAGTCCATAGCAGTTGATGGCGTGACAACCAAAGAAGCGCCGCAAGATTGATTAGGAGTAAAGAAAGTAATGGCCGCAAATAGCGAGTTTGAGCCCTAGACAAACCTACGAATTGCCAGTCTGAAAGAGCCTTTGAGCTTGTTAATCGTATCCAGAAACTTGTGCTGGCCGTAAGAGTTAGCAACAGCAACAGAAGCACCAGGGCAACAGCAAGAGCAGGAAACCGTCCCATGCCAAAGCTCACATCTGCTCCAAGAAGTTGCTCACGAATTCCTGACTGAGGGATCCGCATAGCGAGAGCCCATAGACCCCAGGCTCGAGCAATGGTGATGCACAGGCCAATGCTTCCAACCAGCTGCGCAATACGTCCAACACGGAAGCTGCCAAATGAAAACGACATGGCCAAAAACACAGCCAAAATCGCTAGTAGCCAAGCCCACGCATAACCAAATGGTTCAGCCCACCAATGTGCAAGTGAAAAAGGGTTAATCCAAGCCAACCATGTGAACCGAGAAAGCAACAAAAGATCGCCGGTTAGGCAGAACAGACAAGCCAATAATGCAAAGCTGTAGCTCCACCCCTTAAGGCTGAGGACGATCTGTTTCTCTTCAAGCGGAGATTTAATCCTTAACCAGTGTTGTTGCCATAGAAGACAGGATATTGAAAGAGCAAGACCAAAACAGAAGCCACCAAACTGCCAAAGCCATCGCCGCAGCAGCACAACATGCCAATCAAACTGTGCGAACCAGAGCCATTCAATGTTGAGTCTCATCAGCAGCCACGCCGCTGCTAAACCGAAGAAGATCCAATAGAAGCGCTTCCTCAACAATCTTGAAAAATGGGCGAACCTTGCCAAGCCCTTCAATTCATTCACCTCAGGCTATGACGCTTCAGCTAAACCTCCAAAGGTTTTTGCTGGTCAATGCTCAACCCTGCTAAATCCATAAACCGTTCGGTGTGAAGGGTTTCCTCCTCAATCAAGGCCTCAACCAAACAATCCATCAAGCTCCTTCGTGGAGAAAGCAGCCGAATCGCCTGATCAAGAGCGCCAATGGCCAAACTCCTCACCTGTTCATCAATCGCCTTGCCTGTCGATTCGGCATAGCTCGGGCGTGTCTGGATCAAATCACGGCCCAGGAAAACTTCTGAATCTCCAGCTTCCAGAGCCACAGGGCCAAGACTTGAAAAACCAAATCTTGTCACCATTTCTCTAGCGAGATGAGCCACGTTCTGAATGTCTCCACTGGCTCCTTGGGTGACTTCATCGGCACCAAACACAACCATCTCAGCAGCGCGACCACCAAGAGCAACAATCAATCTTGCATTCAGATAGGCCTTCGTAACTAGGCCTGAATCAAGGATTTCTTCATCTGGCCAGAAGCGGGTAAATCCGCCGACACCTCCACTGCGAGGCAACAGAGTGACTTTGTCAATGCGATCCGCATGAGGAGTGAGTGCGGCCACCAAAGCATGACCAATTTCGTGATAGGCAATCAAGCGTTTTTTTGCACTGTCCTGGAGAGGAGCCGCAGACAACCCCATCGTGATCCGCTCCAAGGCTCCTTCCAGTTGTTGATTGCCGATAGCAATTTTTTCTTGTCTTGCAGTGAGAATGGCGGCTTCATTCAGCAGGTTGGCCAACTCAGCACCTGTAAAACCAGGCGTACGACGAGCCCAATCCAAAAGACAAACCTCGTCATCTAAAGGACGGCTTCGAGCGTGAACGGCAAGGATGTCCTTGCGGCCTCGACGATCAGGGATCGATACATCAACGCGGCGATCAAAGCGCCCAGGTCGCATCAGTGCTGAGTCCAAAACATCGGCACGATTGCTTGCTGCAAGAAGAATGACGCCAGAATTATCAGCAAATCCATCCATCTCAGTAAGGAGCTGGTTGAGTGTTTGCTCGCGCTCATCATTGCCTCCGCCAATCCCAGCCCCCCTTTGACGACCTACTGCATCGATCTCATCGATAAAAACGATGCAAGGGGCTTTTTCCTTCGCTTGCCGAAAAAGATCACGTACACGACTGGCTCCAACACCGACAAACATTTCGACAAATTCAGAGGCAGCCATCGAGAAGAAAGGCACACCAGCTTCACCTGCGATTGCTTTTGCCAACAAAGTTTTTCCCGTTCCAGGCGGACCCACCAAAAGAACCCCTCTTGGAATTTTTGCGCCAAGCCTGATGAAGTTTTCGGGTTGCTTCAGGAAGGTAACGACCTCTTGCAACTCATCCTTCGCTTCAGAGATACCAGCTACATCTTCAAAGCGAATCTGCAGATCTTCCTGAGGTTTCATCCGCGGCTGACTTCGCCCGAAACCCATGGCACGGTTAGCCACTTGAGCTGAGCGACGAAGCAAAAACGTAAGCCCGATGATGATCATCACAATCAAGGCCACATTCCCTGCCATTCCTGCCAGGGCTTGCTCCTGTCGAATGTCCTTCACGGAAAGAGGGGTACCTGCCGCTTCAGCTGCTCTTAGAACCTGTTGATCATTGGCAAAAATAGGGGAGATGGACTGCTTTCCATCCTTGAAAAGAACCACAACCTCACGCCTTGCAGGAATCAACTCCAAGGACTTGACTTGCCCTGAATTGATCTTGTCGAGTAGTTGGCTGTAACTGATGGCAGGTTCTTTCTTGAAACCAGCAAAGAAGCCGCTCTGCTTAGAGACGGGAGACTGCACTTGCTTCTGCAATGCCGGCTCCTGAGGAACTGATGGGCCTGAACTCACGGCAGTGATGCGTTGACAAAAGCCTAGCGATTTGACGCCAAGGCTCATCAAGGTAGAAGATGGTTGTTTGGCAATTCCCGCCTGAGATGGCTGTACCGAAGAAGAAAACCTCCAAAAACAAGCGCAATCAGCGTCATGCTGTTTGGAAAGCTAAAGCAGCCACTGCCGCACAAAAGGCTCTGTCAATCGGAAAATCAGTGCTTAGTGGAAGAGCACAGGGGTTCGTTTATCCCATGAATGACGCTGAAGAATCAGATAGCTAGTGAGCGAAGGCCAATCCGCTTGAGCTGTCTTGATGGGGTGAGATCAGCCACCACATCGGCAGCAATGGCCTGAAAGCAGCTGTGTGGGATGGCAGCAAGAATCATCCTTACAAATCCATCAAGTTCTTTGCTGGCAAGTGATACACCAGCTTCGAGCTGCATCGAGGCTTCTTGTTCAGCCTTCCACAAACATGTGGAGTTGAAGTCGAGAGGTCTCAATTGCCAGAGTTGATCCAAACGTTTCCAGAGTGGCAAATAAGCCTCAAGAGCCTCTTTAACGAAAGGTCTGTAGTCAATTTCCGCCTGGGTTAGCGGTGGTCGCAGTTGATCATCAGGGCTGTTTGTAAAGCAGCTATCTCTAGAAGGTTGACATCCCAAAAACCAGCCTTCAAGAACAAGAACTCGCGGCTTGGTTCTGCGCCAGCCCTGGCGATCACCGCGTCCAGCACGCTTGGACTTATCAAATTGAGGAGCATAGAAAGTTCCATCCAATAGCCAGTCATCGAGCGACTTTGAAATCAACGCAAGATCGTGACTGCCTGGAAGCGCTCTCGGAACAGCCCAAGGGTTGCCTCTCATGGCTTTATCTAATTCTGATGCTGGCCAATAAAAATCATCCAGTGAAACAACGGATAAGGGCAAATCCAGTTCGCAAGCTGCAGCCTCTAACCATTTCCCAAGACTGGTCTTGCCGCTACCTGGTAGACCAGAAATTCCTAGCAAGGAAAAAGAACGTGCCTCAAGACAATGTTCAACCAGTGTCAGCAGAGGCAAGCCAAGGCCCCATATCCAGTCTCGGCGGGTAGCAGGATGCCAAAAGGTACGTTTTAAAGCTGATCCACCTCTCGACTGCCAATGGGCCAACCAGGCCTGATGATCAGGCCAACCAAGATGTGCAAGAAGTTTCTCGTAAGGAGGGAGTGGGAATAAAAGTTCAGGATCAGCAGGATCAGACCAAGGAGAAAACAACTGACCCTGAGGACAACTGCTGCTCTCTGATTGCTCAAGAGCCAAGCTTGAAAGCCTCAAGAACGACTGCGTAAACAGAACCGATTCGAAGGTTGTCGAGTGCGAGCCAACGCAGTGGCCATGGCTCCGAGATGACGCGACTACGCAAACGCACCATCAACTCAATGATCAGGACCATCACCAAGACGACAATGGGGCGCTGGCCAATCTTCTGTAAGTAATAGACAGTGAGATTGCTGCCAAGATAAAAGCCAACCAACAAGGCGATTAACGACACACTCCTACGACGCCAGGGGCCAAGCCAGTTCGAGTAAAGATGTTCGCCAATCTTGCTCTGAAGGCGAGCGAATCGGGTGCTCTGAAGACTCATGATCGACCCATCAGGGTCAAATGTTGCAAGTACTCCAGCGTGACCATGCCTTGTGCACAAGGGGGGCCCGCAATCACATTCACGTCTCGTGTGGGATCACCGAGATGATCGAGGACTGCAACGGCCTGATCCATGGTTGATCTCAATTCTTGATCCCATGGCGATGGAGTAAGCAAGCAAGAGATATTGGCTCCAGTTGCAGCCGCTAAACCTGCAGCAGAATCTTCAACAGCTAAGGCATACCTGGCGCTAACTCCGCTTAAGGAAAGAGCGTTTACATAAGCCTCAGGGTTTGGCTTGCGTCGAGAGACATCATCAGCTGTTACGCAACCTTGAAAAGGGAGCTCACCAGAGGAAAAACTGGCTTCCAAAAGGGCATTAACAGACTCACGACCACTCGTCGTTACGATCCACTGCTGAACACCATGCTGTTGAAGTTCGCAAAGAATGCGCTTGATCCCTGGTCGCCAAGAAACAGCTCCTGACTTAATGCGTTCAACATAGTGATGTTGCTTAAGAGCACGCAGCTGGTCAAGAGTCTCTGAACTCAACAGATCACCACCTTGCTGCTTGGCATAAGCCGTAATCCTTGCCCCACCTCCTGGAACCAGAAGAAGGTTTTTATAGGTATCGCGATCCCAGCGCCAAGGGAGTCCAACCTCCGTGAAAGCTGCATTGAAGGCAACTCTATGGCCTTCCATTTCTGTGTCTGCAAGGGTTCCATCGACATCCCAGAAAACTGCTTGGAGCGTGTCCATAGCCTGATGAGAAGCAACCAACCAACAGCTTTAATGTCACTCACAATCAACAGGCTTGCCAGGACCCATTGCTGACAAAAGAACTCATCCAATGGTCCTGGCAACTGCCACAGCCGATTCCGCAGAATCCATTACCAGATGTAGCGCTTCCATTGCCATTGCGCGCGATTTTGATGCGTCGAGGAATCGTTGATGCAACAGCAGCTGCAGCTTTACTGGATCCAGCTAATCCACCTGAGCCCTGTGATCACTTCCCTGACTTACAAAAAGCCCTAAGACGATTGCAGACGGCATGTGAACAAAGCGAGATGATCGCTATCTGCGGTGATTACGACGCTGATGGAATGACAAGTACAGCCCTTTTGATGAACACCTTCAAAGCGTTAGGTGGCTCACCCATTGCGGCCATTCCTAGTCGAATGAGTGAAGGCTACGGACTAAACCAATCCATGGTCTCCCGACTTAATGAGCAGGGTGTTGGCTTAATCGTGACTGTCGACAATGGCGTTGCAGCAAAGGAGGCTCTTAAGCTTGCTGAGGAATTATCAATAGAAGTAATTCTCACTGATCACCACACACTTCCAGATCCAACACCTGATGTGCTCGCACTATTGCATCCAGCCACAACGCCAGAGAACTCTCCTTATCGAACATTGGCGGGAGTAGGGTTGGCCTATGTGCTAGCCGTAAAACTTGCCAAGGAAATGAAAAGGGATGATGCTATTGGTCCAGCAAGGGATCTTTTTTGCATTGGAACTGTTGCTGATATGGCACCTCTTACTGGAGCGAATCGAACGTGGTTACGCGATGGCCTAAATCATCTCCACCAAACGCG
>CATBLW010000176.1 GCA_949486985.1 Prochlorococcus marinus str. MIT 9215 | reverse complement strand
TGCCATAAGGTTCAACGCGTTTCAGATCTAACAGCAGCTGTTGACCACTGTTCAAGGTGAAACGCTGACCACTCCTAGTCGTCACGAAGACCTTGCCTTCCCAGCTGAAAATCTTGAATTGACTGTCGGTGAACTCAATGAACACCGTGGTGCCTTGGATGGAGGCCGTAGCCAGACGAGTCTTGATGGTGAAGGGATGACGGGTCTGGGTGCCTGGATTGATCCAGCCGATGATCGACCCCTTCAACAATTCGACACTCGAAGAACCAAGACGCAGCTGCGCATCACCTCCCATCCTGAACTGACGACCGGTGCCAAGCATCACCTGCATGCGTCCTGGCTTTGTGGTGCGCAGTAACGCATCGGTGCGCAACAACTGACCCGAACGAGCATCAACCTCTGCCTTGCCTGCAAATTTGACAAAGGCAGGACCATTGGGAACCTCGACGATGCGTGGCTCAGCAGCCTGAGAAGGCAGACCGAACAAGGCTGTCCCCATCAAGAAAAACGTGGCCGCCTGCACACGAACCGATTGCCTCAACACATGCAACCCACATTTATCCAAGGCTGACAGAAAAGGACTGGCGGCGCCACTAATAGATCAAAAGGCGAAAAAAGATCCGTTACGCGTTGCTGAGTCGAGAAGCAATTGCCAGATTAGGAGCAATCAGCATTGGAGAACTCTTGGCATACGAAAACGTTCTTAATAACCCAACTACATTCGATTTTCGCATCGAAGAACTTGGTGAAACCCAATACTCCAATCCCAGCAGCAATGCGGTTTTCGTTGACGATATAGAGCGGATTATCTTTTCGAGCCAACTCAAAAACCTGAAGCATCAACTGGAAACATGCGCAGAAGTACCCTCATTTGAAAAAGCAGGCGCCCGTCGAAAAATATTTCACAATCCAGAATCAACCCAAGCCGCCATCATCACATGCGGGGGACTCTGCCCTGGGCTAAATAATGTCATCAAGGGGTTGGTCAATGTTCTCGAGCAGGATTACGGAGTCAAAAATATTCTTGGCATCCGATATGGATACAAAGGACTCACGCAGGCATCAACGCATCCACCAATCCAACTCAATTCTCTGATCGTCGATCAGATCCATAAACAGGGCGGAACCATACTTGGATCGTCTAGAGGCAGTCAGGATCCAGAGGAGATGGTGGACATGCTCCAGGCAAGAGGAATCAACCTTCTATTTTGCATTGGCGGCGATGGAACCTTAAAGGGTGCTCAGGCGATCGCGGAAGCCGCAATCGGTCGCCAGGCGAACATCAGCATTGTCGGGGTCCCTAAAACCATTGACAATGATCTCGGCTTTGTCGAGAAAACCTTCGGCTTTGAAACCTCAGTACAAACAGCCTCGGAAATCATCACATCAGCCCAACACGAAGCAGAAGGGGCTGAAAACGGCATCGGCATCGTTAAGTTGATGGGACGAGACTCTGGCTTCATCACTGCCACGGCATCTCTCGCAAACTCTGTGGTTGATTTCTGCCTAATTCCAGAAACCCCTTTTCAAATCGGCGGGCCAAACGGGATCTGCACTGCTATTCAACGACGGATTGAACAAAAAAATCATGCCGTTATTGTCGTTGCAGAAGGAGCAGGACAGGAACTCTTTGCTAGTAACGAGAGCAAGATAGATGCATCCGGGAACATTCTTAAAGAGGACATCGGAGAATTACTCAAAGAAGAGCTGACAGCTCACTTCAAGCAACACAACATGACTATCAACATCAAGTATCTTGACCCGAGTTACCACATCCGAAGCGTTGCAGCCAATGCTTCAGATGCTGTTTTTTGCCAGCTGCTTGCCGAATATGCCGTCCATGCAGGAATGAGCGGGAAAACGAATCTT
>CATBLW010000175.1 GCA_949486985.1 Prochlorococcus marinus str. MIT 9215 | reverse complement strand
GTTGAAGAAGCTCTGCGAGAACCAACCACACCTCAAAAAGAGCTGCCCAAACTTGGCCACCAACAACAGGTGATCTACAGGGTGTTGTCGCGCGATATTTCCTTATCAAGCAAGGTTCTAAACAAACTGACGAGCAAATGGAAAAGTGTCGCAACGCGACATCTTGCGGCACGTCGTGAATTTCTGAACATGAGCCGCAACTACAGGAAACCAACGCGGCTGCCCTCATGGCGAATCATTCCACCAGAACCAGCTGAAAAACTCTTGGCCTACTACCAAAAGGCAGAGGTGGCGACAGGCATCGAGTGGGAAGTGTTGGCAGCCGTCAACCTCGTTGAAAGCGGCATGGGACGCATCGATGGGGTCTCAGTCGCCAATGCACAGGGACCGATGCAGTTTTTGCCGACCACCTGGGCCGAATCAGGTATCGGTCAAGGAGGCAATATCAGGGATCCACATGACGCCATACAAGCAGCTGCTCGCTATCTCGTACGACGCGGCGGCCTCAAAGATATTCGCCAAGGTCTATGGGGATACAACAACAGTGATTACTACGGACGAGCTGTACTCGCCTACGCATCGCTTCTCAAAGAAGACCCCCGCGCCTATACCGGCCTCTATCACTGGGAAATTCATTACAGCGCTGATGCAGGAGATCTTTGGCTGCCAATTGGATATTCTCAAAAAGACGCGATCAAAAGCTCAACTTTTCTCAAACAGAATCCATCCAGCGCTCCGCCGCCTACGCTGCCGTCCATTGATGTAAACACCCCGCGTGGCCAAGGAATCCACTAACAGAGCCGATGAGCTGAAAAGCATTGGTTGGTCAAGCGATGACGTGACTCGCTATGCAGAGCTGTGGGAGTACCGACAGCGCTGGGGTGCGATGAATTTGGAACGGGAAGATCGGCAATTCCTACGCAAAGCAGAAGCCGCTTTGCCCAAAATTGTCACTGGCAAAGCTGCAGCCAAAAAGCCAACACAGGAAAAGTCCTACTACCGCTGGCTACGCTTCTACCTAGAAGCGATGAATGAAGCAGAGCTGGCATTCAACCTCTCGCAAGGTGCCCGAGGCGCCTGGCCAATCCTTATAGAAGAAGAATTGCGAGCGCTCGATTACTACGAGCCTGTTCTTGGCCTTCCTGACACCATCAAGGCTAAAAAATTTGGCGCTGTCAGAGAAGAAATCGCCAATCGTGCGGCGAAGCTTGCCCCAGAAGCAGCAGATTCACACAGCTTTAACTTTCAAACTCCTCTTGAAAATCTCAAAGCTCAAGAATCAACAAAATGGCGCCAACTCCGAGAAGGAGAAGCTGCAAACGATTTGTCCTATCCGGTTCTGAATGAGCAGACTGTCGAGAATTTCCGTCAGGAAGTCCGCAAAGAGGTGGTAGTACTGATTCGGGAAACGTTTCCTTCCCTAGCCGAAACAGATAAACCAGAACCTCCTGCCGACTGGAACCTTGCAGAAAGCTGAGCTGCCCTGAGCCTCAGTAGCTAGAAAGGAAGCTACAAACCACAGCAGTTGCTTCCTTGACATCGCAGCGCTTCGAAACTCTCCAGCTTCATGCAGGACAGGTGCCAGACCCTGTTACCAATGCCAGGGCGGTTCCCATATATCAAACCAGTTCTTATGTCTTTAATGACGCTGAACATGGCGCCAACCTTTTTGGGTTGAAGGAATTCGGCAACATCTACACCCGTCTAATGAATCCGACGACGGACGTTTTTGAAAAACGTGTTGCTGCACTAGAAGGAGGTGTCGCTGCTCTTGCAACGGCTTCTGGGCAATCAGCTCAGTTCCTAGCAATCACTAACTGCATGAAAGCAGGAGACAATTTAGTCTCAACATCATTTCTGTACGGTGGTACATATAACCAATTCAAGGTTCAATTCCCAAGACTGGGAATCAATGTAAAGTTCGCGGATGGAGATAATGTTGATAGTTTCGCTGCCCAGATCGATAGCAACACAAAGGCAATTTACGTAGAGTCTATGGGTAATCCACGCTTCAATATTCCAGATTTCGCCGGTCTTTCAGTTTTAGCAAAAGAGAAAGGGATCCCATTAATAGTAGACAACACGCTTGGAGCTGCGGGTGCTCTACTTCGACCAATTGAGCATGGTGCTGATGTTGTTGTCGAAAGCGCAACCAAGTGGATAGGAGGACACGGAACCAGCTTGGGGGGGGTGATCGTAGATGCAGGAACATTTGATTGGGGTAATGGCAAATTTCCACTAATGGACCAACCAAGTGCGGCTTACCATGGGCTTGTTC
>CATBLW010000174.1 GCA_949486985.1 Prochlorococcus marinus str. MIT 9215 | reverse complement strand
TTCAACGAGCAGGAGAACAAGTGGGGGAACAAAGGTGACCAGCCTTTTGATTGCAGGCTTTGATGCCGGACAAACCCATACCCGATGCCGCCTCAGCCACTGGCAACAAAACCAATGGCAAGCGATTGCAGAAGGCCATGGCAGCGGCGTCATTCATCTGCAAGCCCCTGCTGGTGAAGTGAAATTTGCGCAAGCTATTGAGAGCAGCTTCCAGGCCGCGATCAAGCAAGCAGAACTGGAGACGGAGCCACCAACGATTGCAGCGGCGGCAATCGGCGCCAGCGGTGTGGAACAGGGCACACCGCTGCAACTCCAAGCCCAACAGCTACTCGCAAGTTCTCTGGGGCTAGCAACTGAACACTGTCTCGCCACAGGCGATGAACGCACAGCGCTACATGGGGCCTTCCCTCAAGGAGCAGGGATTCTGTTGATCAGTGGCACCGGCATGATCTGCATCGGTCGCAACGATCAAAGCCAAGAGCAACGCTGTGGCGGCTGGGGGTGGCTCCTTGATGAGGGTGGCTCGGCACAGAACATCGGGCAAAAGGGGCTACAGCTCAGCCTGCGCATGGCCGATGGCCGCATCCCCGATCGACCTCTGCGCCAAAAACTCTGGAGCTCTCTCGATTGCGCATCGGCTGCGGCTGTGAAAGCCCTGGTTGTGCAACCCAGTTTCGGTGCAGCCGGGTTTGCGCAACTCGCGCCACTCGTCGTCGCCGAAGCCGAGGTAGGCGATCAGGATGCCATCGCAATCCTTGAACAATCAGCCCACTGCATTGCCGAAGCCATTGCAGGAGTTGCCCAAGGGCTTCGGCTATCAGCTCCCAAAATCTGTGGCAACGGCGGAGCCTTTGAACATCTGCAACCCTTTCGTGAGCTGATCGAGCAAGCCATCGCCATGCGTCTACCGACTGCAAGCTTGATCAAAGGCCAAGGGGATGCCCTCGATGGTGCTCTGCAGCTTGCACTCCGCCAGCTCCAACTCAATCCCGGTTGAGGTGTTGCTCAGCAAGAGCGGCCAGCTGTTCTGTCCAGGACTCCACGGCAGCAGGATCCGCCGCTTCAATCATCACCCTTAACAACGGCTCCGTTCCACTCGCCCTCACCAAGACTCGGCCGTCTTCACCCATGGCTGCTTCTGCCGCCAAAACCGCCTCCTGCAAAGGCTGACACTGCTGCCAACCCTTACGACGCTCCAAATCAGGAACACGCACATTCACCAACTTCTGCGGGAATGACTCAAAGCTCTGATCCCGCCATTCGGCGAGGGTCAATTGCCGTCCATGGCAGAGCGTGGCGATCTGCAACGCCGTGAGCACTCCATCCCCACAAAGACCATGTGCCGAGGCAAGGATGTGCCCAGATTGTTCACCACCCAAAGCCGCACCACTCGCCACCATCGCGGCATGAACATGCTGATCACCCACAGGCGTCCGTTCGAGCACGCCACCGCGAGCCTGCCAAGCCCGCTCAAAGCCAAGGTTGGACATCACTGTGGCAACCAGCCTTTGCGCAGGTAGCTGCTGCTGATCCTGCAACGCTGATCCCCAGAGGTAGAGGACATGATCGCCATCGACGACACGACCCTGGGCATCAACGGCCAACATCCGATCGGCATCTCCATCAAAGGCGAAGCCCATGGCGGCACCACGTTCGATCACGGCCTGACGCAGCGGATCAAGCTGGGTAGAACCACAGCCAACATTGATGCGGCTGCCATCCGGTTCACCATGCAAGACGGTTAAATCTGCACCTAAAGCCGCAAACACCTCAGCACCACAAGCCGTTGCCGAGCCCCAGCAAAGATCAAGCACGATCTTGACCCCATCCAAGCGACGGTTCTGGACCGATGCCAACAGAGACTCGCGATATGAACGCAACAGCTCATGGCGCTGCTCAGCTAAGCCACAACTGCTGATGCTGGTGCCAACACTGGCGCCGGACGATTCACCGCGTAAACCAGCTTCGATGGCATCCTGCTGCTCTGCCCTCAACTTGGTGCCATCAGCACCAAACACCTTGATGCCGTTGTCTTCCGGTGGGTTGTGACTGGCCGAAACCATCAAGCCGCCAGCCGCTGCGAGCTTCCTGATCAAGCCAGGCACCGCTGGCGTTGGGCAAAGCCCCAAGCTCCACACATCTCGGCCAGCAGCCGTAAGACCAGCCGTTAATGCAGCCGCCACCATCGGGCCACTGCAACGGGAATCCATACCGATCAAGACCGGGCCTTCTGCGGGCAATACCTGCCCACACCAGTAACCCACCTGCAACGCAAGCGCCGGGGTCAAGACAGTGCCAACCCGACCACGAATTCCATCAGTGCCGAAGCTGGCATTGGCTGTACCCAAAGGAATGCCTACGGGGTAATGCATGCCATCGACCATGGCAGTGTCAGCCATGAGGTCTCAAAAATCGATCAAATGCTAAGGCTCCTGAGCTTTTCACTCAAGAAAAAGAAGGAAAGCCAAGCCTGACTTAACGCCAACGCCGCGGGAACCAGAGCAACCCAACCAGCTCAAGAGCAGCCCAAACCATCACCAGCATCACAATCCAACCAGGCAGATACTGCAACGGCCAGAGCCAACGAAACCCCCAAACCAGCAGAGCCAACAGCACCGCAACAGCACAGCGTCGACGCTGACCCTCACCAGGCCGAATGAATCGTTGTGGAGATGGCATCACACATCCAGCTATGCCTGCCCACAGAATGCCATCAGTTTCGGCTCTGGTGTGAACGCAAGTTCCCTGCGTGGCTTATCCCTCATTGGCGGTACAGCCTTGCTGAGTCTGATGGCCATTGTCGGTGGGCAAGAGCTGCTCAGCACCAGGCAACAAGCCCTCAACCCGAAGATTTCATCAACAGAACTGTGGCAGCAGTATCGATGGTCGTTCGATCCACAACAACGCCGCGAAGCCGCCTTGCTTCTGGCTGCCCAATCCAAGGATTCGCCGCACAGGCGACAGCGACTTTTAGCTGGCCAGGGATGGGGAGGAAGCCCACTTGCCGCAGTAGCACTCAAGCTGCAAGCCCAAACCGCCGAACGTCTCGGGGAGAGATCAAAAGCAACGCAGCGCTGGCGAGTTCTGCTGCAACGATTCCCGAGCAGCCCAGTCAGCGCAGATGCCTATTACTACCTTGGGCGCCGCCAGCCTGAACTGCATCAGCAACTGCTGAAGCTTCACCCTGCACACCCCGCTGCACTGGCCAGTGCAGTGGAGCAACACCATCAAGCGATCAGCACGAATCAAGCAGCCTTGCACCTCGCTCGCTGGGGCATTCGCTGGCCAGGGGCACGAGAAGTCTTCGATAAAGCCTGTGAGGCAAGCACTGAAACAACAGCCAATGCTGCACAAAGGCAACAATTATCAAGAGCACTCGCCCAACTCGGCGATGGTCCAGCTGCGCTGAACTGCCTGCAAGGCAAACCTGCTGATCAGGCGACAGCACTGGCGATTGGCCAAGCACTGCTATCGGGTGATCAGGAAGAGCAACAACAAGGCGAAGAACAACTGCTGCTGCTTGCTCAACAGCATCCCAATGCACCCGAAAGCCTTGAAGCCGCAAAGCTACTAAGCGAACCGTTTCATCCCAATGCGGATCGACTCGCCGCTCTGCCCAAGCAACTGATCGCGCGTTCCCCCAGTGTGAATGCCGCACGAACAAGACTCCAACAAGGCCGCAAGGCAGAAGATGTGATGCAGCGTTGGCCAGACAGCCCTGAAAGCTGGCAACTGCAATGGGATCTCGCCAGAGAAGCCTTGCTTCAAAAGCAATGGAACCAAGCCGAATCCCTGCTCAACCTGATCCCAACCAAGCAATTGCCGGAGCCCCTCGCCGCCAGACAACAATTCTGGCAAGGGCTAGCGGTGGAGAAGCAGGGCCGCAGTGAAGAAGCAACGCAGATTTGGGAACAATTGCTGCGCTCGCATCCAGCCGGTTACTACACATGGCGTGCCAAGAGCCGCTTGCGGGCTGCGGAATTGCCTTCCCTTCAAGCAACAGGGCTGACAACAACACCTCAACCGGAAGATTGGCGACCTCTGGCAAGCGGTTCAGAACTAGTGGATGAACTGTGGCGACTCGGGCTCGTCAATGAGGCTTGGGAAACCTGGCGCAACCAACGCCACCTGATCGTTAGCGAAACCAATCATCCCGAGCGGTTGATCATTGAAGGGCGACTTCGGATGGCAGTAGGCGATCACTGGACAGGCCTGAATCAACTATGGCGAGCAAGCTTGCGGTTGATCGGCGAAAGCTGCCCAACACGTGCGCTTTTGCATCGCAGCCAACACCCCTACCGTTTCTGGCCTGCCATTTCAGAAGCCAGTAGGGATAGTGATGTGAGGCCTGAACTCCTCCTGGCCATCGCCAAACAAGAATCACGCTTCTCAGCCAATGTGCAATCCATTGCTGGGGCAATCGGTTTGATGCAGCTGATGCCTGCAACAGCAGCGGAGCTAGCCGGTGAACCACTGACCCAAGAAGAGCTCTCCATGCCTGGGATCAGTGCAACGCTTGGGAGCCGTTATCTGGCTGCGCTACTTGAACGTTGGCACGGGAATCCATGGCTCACAGTGGCCAGCTATAACGCAGGGCCAAACGCAGTCGCCAAGTGGAATTCTCCAGAGCTCAGCGCAGACCCTGAACTCTGGGTGGAACGCATTCCCTACCCAGAAACTCGCCTCTACACAAAAAAGGTGCTTGGCAACCTCTGGAGTTACTTACAACTTGATCGTCACAAGCTCTGTGGACCCGTTGAATAAAGGCGCTGGCAACTCCTGACCCAACCAAATCCCAAGCAGCAAAATCGAACTCAGCGCGATCGTCATCACCAGTGGCGGCGGGGCGACACGAATACGCGTTAAATCCAATCGAGCCAGCAAAACCGATGTCGCAAGAATCAAAACATCAGCCAAGAGGCTGAGACGCAACAGATACAAGCCACCAGTGATGACCAGCAGCAACGTGACAATCAAGCTGATCGCCCGGCTCGATGCCATCAACAATGAGACCTGGCGCATTAGCAGATCTGGCATTGTGCAAATCACCACCACAGCGAGCGCCTGGAGAAGCTCAACAGTCCAAAAAAGCTGTGGATCAATACCACGGGAGCGCATCAACGCCGGCTGAAGAGTTGACCAATAATTGCCCATGATCACTGCGACTCCAAACAAAAGGAGCAGTAGCGGAGCACGGAAAGGCAGAACCAGAAAACGCAGAATCGCCATCGAGATCAAAGGATGGAGAAGAAGCAGCGAAGGGAACACGCCCCTCCAACAAAACTAAAGATGGAATTCAGCAACAACAACAAGTTCCAACCTGCCAAAGTGCCTCGAGAATCAAGCCCATCATGACCGGCAGTCCACAGGCTTCATCCCTCAACAACACCCAGAGGTTGATGCTGCTGTTGGCAGCATTGATTCTGGCCATTGTTCTGTTCGTATTGAGAGGCGGCCTCAATGCCGAGGCACCGCTCGATCAACTGGCCCGTCGCTCGCTTGAGCCAGATATCGCTTTAGCCAATGGACGCCCCACCGTGATCGAGTTCTATGCCGACTGGTGTGAAGCCTGCCGAAAAATGGCACCGGACATGCTCGCCACAGAACAAAAAACCAATAACAAAATCGATATTGTGCTGGTCAACATCGACAATCCACGTTGGGAAGAGCTGGTTGATCGCTACGGCGTTAACGGCATACCGCAGCTCAATTTCTTTGATGCCGCAGGCAATCCCAAAGGGGAATCAAGAGGAGTGCGCTCTCCTGAACAACTTGAGCAACTCACGAATGCGCTCATCGAGAATCAGCCACTGCCCCAATTCGCTGGCATGGGCACAATCAGCAACTTGCCAGATACAACATTAAAAGCAAACAATCCTGAACCCGTAGGACCACGCGATCACGGCTAATCAGTCAGGATTAACGAATGCCAACATGAAAGAACCTGCCCTTCGACCCATAGGCACCTCAGGCAAGATCGAATCACTATTAACAAGAATGTCGCATCCATCCATACCATCTGGCACCCCTTATATAACGACCTTCGACGAGTTTGAGCGACTGGCAGATTACTCTCTAATCGAGGCCTTAAATGCCGACCCTGATTCAACATTAGATGGAGATGATCACCTTGCCCGTCAGGTTTTTTCTGGTCATTTCGTACCTGTAAAGCCCACAGCTATTGATGAGCCCGAATATGTAACCCATAGCGACACATTTTTCAACGAACTTGGCTTCAGTAATGATCTCGCAATGGACAAAAGATTTCGCCAGTTATTTTCTGGTGACATCTCTGCTACGCATGAGCCTATGCGACAGGTTGGCTGGGCTACTGGTTATGCACTATCGATTTATGGCACCGAATACAGCCAACAATGTCCATTTGGTACTGGCAATGGTTATGGAGATGGACGAGCGATATCTGTATTTGAAGGAATAATCAATGGCAAGCGCTGGGAAATGCAATTAAAAGGCGGAGGTCCAACACCTTATTGCCGCGGAGCCGATGGACGCGCAGTACTGCGTTCCAGTGTGCGCGAGTTTCTAGCGCAAGAATACATGCAAGCTTTAGGTGTTCCTACATCGCGTTCGTTAACACTCTATGTTTCCAAATCAGAGACTGTCTCCCGGCCTTGGTATTCTCAATATTCCCAATCCATCGACCCTGATGTTTTGGTAGAAAATCCTGTTGCAATTTCAACTCGCGTAGCTTCATCATTTTTGAGAGTTGGTCAGATAGAACTCTTTGCACGTCGTGCTCGCAGCAATACTCAGCCAAGAGAGTTAAAAGAGTTGCAGATGATTCTTACGCATTTAATTGCACGAGAGTACAAAGAAGAAATCAATCAAAACCTTACTTTTTCGGAGCAATTGATTGAGCTAGCCAGGCTATTTCGTAAGCGCCTAGTTTTGCTGGTAGCCAATTGGCAACGCATTGGCTACTGCCAAGGCAATTTCAATAGTGACAACTGCGCCGCTGGTGGCTTTACTCTCGACTATGGACCGTTTGGATTTTGTGAAGTCTTCGATCCTAAATTTCAGCCTTGGACTGGCGGCGGTGAACACTTTTCATACTTCAATCAGCCAATCGCCGCGGAAGCGAATTACCATATGTTTTGGGCAGCCTTAAGGCCACTCCTCGCAGATGACACTGAAACCTTAAAGCAATTCGACCAAGTGCGTCATGGCTTCAAAAAAGCTATGGACAAACAAATCGAAAAGATGTGGGCAGCAAAACTTGGCCTAAAAAATTACAACTCCAAGATCATTCTGGAATTATTGCAGCTGATGCTCGCCTCAAAGGTGGATTTCACAATCTTCTTTCGCGAACTATCAGAAATACCAAACGACTTATCAGCATTAAAAAGAAGCTTCTACCTTGAAACATCAAAGCAACTCGATGAGCAATGGGAATCTTGGCTACAAAGTTGGCGCGATCTAATAATCAAAGGCGGTAATTCAAAAGAGACCTCAAAATTGATGAAGCTATCCAATCCAAAATACACATGGAGAGAGTGGCTAGTCGCCCCTGCCTATCAGCAAGCCGAGCAGGGAAACTACACCTTGATTAAGGAGCTGCAAGAAGTGCTGAGCCATCCTTATGACGAGCAATCACAAGAAATTGAAGATAAATATTATCGCCTGAAACCCAAGGAATTTTTCAATGCTGGCGGCATATCTCACTATAGCTGTTCATCCTAATTTCAAACAGATAGCCAAGCCGCTGGATCAATGAATATCATCCGGAAATAGCTACTGTTATTGACCAAAAAAGCAGCGGTCAAATGATCAATACCTCACCCGAGCTCGTCATGAGTTCAAAACAGTAGTATTTAAATACGAGCAAGCGTCACTCGCTCTGGCTGATGTTGATATTTTCCCTGGCGATCGCTATAGGTTGTATCGCAAGGATCACCCTCAAAAAACAGAATCTGGCAAATACCTTCGTTGGCATATATTCTACAATCAGCTCCGGAACTATTACTGAATTCCAAAGTCAAATGCCCCTCCCAACCGGCTTCTGCTGGGGTTGTATTCACAATAATTCCTAGGCGAGCATAGGTGCTCTTGCCCAAGCAAATCACAGTGATGTTTTCAGGCACCTTCATCTTCTCTAATGCCACACCAAGGCCATAAGAATGGGCCGGCAAGATGAAATATTCACCATCTTCATCTTGATGCAAAGGCGTCGGTTCAAGATTGGCTGGATTAAACCGTTTCGGGTTCATCACCGTCCCAGGGACATGGCGAAAGATCAAAAACTCCTTTGCCGAAAGCCTTAAGTCGTAGCCGTAAGAAGAGCAGCCAAAACTCAACACTGGCTGTTGATGCTTCTCAGGGTCCAGGTGACGAACCAATCCAGCCTGAAAGGGTTCGAGCATTCCTGCAGCGGCCTGCTCTGTAATCCAACGATCGTTTTTAAGCATTAGAAACCGCGACGCAACTGTGTGACTTGATCAGCCATGCCGATCAAAAGAGATGGGATTGATGAGCCCGTCAGGATGACATCCATCGAACCTGGCCTTTGCTGGAGAGTCGATAACACCTCCTCTCCATCGAGATAACCAAGATCAACGGCCAAACCAACCTCATCCAAAACCAAATGATCCAGATCACTGGCCAAAATGCGTTCTCTACATGCCTGCCAAATGGCCTGCACAGCATCCGGCGCAGTGGAATCACTCTCCAGTTCAGCAGCAGGCTCAGACAAGCAACCCTCAACAGCCGGACGCAACCAATCCAATCGGCCGCATAGGCGTACAGCTCCTTGGGGGCCTTGCTCCACGCCACCTTTAAGAAACTGCGCAACCATCACACGGCGACCCAACCCAGCAGCCCTTACAGCCTGACTGAGCACAGCCGAAAAACTTCCCCTGTAAGGAGCTGTATAAACCTGCAACTGACCTTCCGGAACCACCAAATGCAGCGGTGGTCGCTCAGCAACCGCTGCCAAGGGTCCAATACCAGCAAGAGCTGATCCAGGCTGATGATTCGTGCGCTGATCAACAGGTTTAGGACTGTGGCGAAGGCTTGCGGTCATCTACATCTCAGGCGGCCGGAGGATCCGGCAGACATTGAATCTAGCGGCATCAAGCCGGCTTACAACTCCCTTGACACTATCCGTGGTGTACTGCGAGACAAAACGGATGCGAGCGGGCCAGATTTCTATCGCCAGCGCTGGCTGACTGCCAGGCTTTGGAGATCTCGTAGATAAACAGCCGGATGGCTAACTCCCCCCAGCAGCGTGCTGATGGCCGCCAAGCCAACGCACTGAGACCATTCGAAGTCTCCTGGAATCCGATGGGTTTTGCACTTAGCTCCTTGATCGTCCGCACGGGCAAGACGGCTGTTCTCTGCAGTGTTTGCCTTGAAGAAAGCGTGCCCCGCTGGCGTCAAGGGCAAGGCAAAGGATGGCTATCTGCCGAATATCGTTTGCTGCCGGGCTCCACGCCCCAGCGGCAGAACCGCGAACTGCTCAAGCTGTCAGGCCGAACCCAAGAAATACAGCGTTTAATTGGTCGCAGCCTCCGTGCCGTGATGGATATGGAGGCTCTTGGAGAAAGAACTCTGCTGGTTGATTGTGATGTCATTCAGGCCGATGCGGGTACGCGTACCGCTGCCATTACAGGAGCCTGGATCGCTTTGAAACGCGCCTGCGAAATTTTGCTGGAGCAAGGCCACCTCAACCAGCAGCCCCTGATTGGCCAAGTAGCAGCCGTCTCCGTTGGCTTGGTCAAGGGCCTTCCCCTGCTTGATCTCGACTACAGCGAGGATTCCAGAGCAGATGTTGATCTGAATGTTGTGATGGCCGCCGATGGCAACCTTCTTGAGCTTCAAGGGACTGCCGAGGGAGCTCCCTTTAGTCGATCTCAGCTCAACGAACTGCTTGATCTGGCTGAACCTGGTCTTCAGCAGCTACACAACGCTCAAGACCAAGCGATCGACCAGCAAGCTTCCAAAACGTCATAATTGCTACATGTAAAGGAGAAAGCTCTCCTTAACTTCTGGTTTATCAATCTTCTGCGCGGCCATGGCCGGCGTCACTCACGGCTTTAGCCGTTACGCCCCAACCCAATCCCATCTGCAAGTAGGCGAGAGATTGGCTACTTCGCCTGAGCCAGCCAATCGCACCCTCCTGGATGTGATCCGCGACCTGGATGGCGCCACAACAGAGATGGTCGAAAGGTCGAAAACGATCTTCTTCCCAGGCGATCCTGCTGAAAGGGTTTACCTAATTCGCCGTGGTGCCGTGCGCCTTTCCAGGGTCTATGAATCCGGGGAAGAAATCACCGTGGGTTTACTGCGAGAGAACAGCCTGTTTGGTGTGCTCTCCCTACTCACAGGTCATCGATCAGATCGCTTCTATCACGCGGTTGCTTTCACCCGCGTCGAAATGATGACGGCCCCTGCATCCTCTGTTCGTCAGGCCATCGAAGCTGACGCCAGCGTGGGCCTGATGCTGCTACAGGGACTTTCAAATCGGATATTGCAGACTGAAACCATGATCGAAACACTCACGCATCGCGACATGTCGTCGCGACTCGTGAGCTTCCTGCTCGTGCTCTGCAGAGATTTCGGCATGCCTGGCGAGGTTGGCATCACAATCGATCTGCGTCTTTCACATCAGGCCATTGCCGAAGCCATCGGCTCGACTCGCGTCACCATTACTCGCCTGCTTGGAGACCTACGCAGTTCAGGCCTCGTCAAAATCGACCGCAAAAAAATCACCGTTCTTGACCCCATCGCTCTGGCTAAAAAGTTCAATTAATCCCCAAATCCCCAACGAAGTCGAGGATGGGGTATGGAATGGCCTATGTATGCCTGATCCCAACGGCATCGTTTCGTGACCGGCTGGCCGCTGATCCTGGTTCTGCTTGTACTCGGTGGCATTCTCGCCACCCTTGGGGATCGTCTCGGCAGTCGTATTGGCAAAGCCAGGCTGACCCTTTTTAATCTCCGGCCACGCAGCACGGCTGTGGTCATCACCGTGCTGACAGGCAGCCTGATTAGCGCCCTTTCCCTTGGACTCCTACTGCTTGTCAGTAGAGAACTGCGTATTGGGCTATTCGAACTCAAGGATCTGCAGACCAAGCTCCAAAACAGTCGTGATGATCTTGAGGCCAGTCGATCAGCTCAGATCGATGTGGCAGATGAGCTCAAGACAGTGCAACGACAATCCAAGGCTCTCAGGCAGGAAGTCGCTCCCCTTCAACGCCAAAGGCAACGCCTAGAAGCTGAACGCGATCGTCTGGCTCAAGACATTTCCAGCAAGGATGCCGACATCCGTCGCACAGGAATCGAACTCAGCCGCGTTCGCAGCCAAATCAGTACCGGCGAGAAAGAACTGAAACAGCTCGAATCGAAACTGATTGCCTTGCGGCGAGGGGATGTGGTGCTGAGCAGTGGACAACCACTCGCAACAGCCACTGTGCGGCTTGAAAATCCCGATCAAGCGCGCAAAGTGATTGATCGCCTGCTCCAGGAAGCCAATCTGGAAGCCTTCCGACGGGTGCGACCTGGCGAAACCGCCAATCGACAGATCCTTTTAGTGCCGCGCAGCGACATCAAGCGACTCGAGACTGTCATCCGCAAACCGGGCACGTGGGTGATGAATGTGCGCTCAGCCGCCAACGTTTTGCGTGGCGAAAACATTGTCTATGCCTTCCCTGAGGTACGCCCGAACACCACAGTGGTTCGCCAGGGAGAGGTTTTAGCGCGAACAACGCTTGAAAGTGATGAACGTAGCTCTGATGCCGTGAGCAACCGACTCAACCTCCTCCTGGCCTCAACCATGGCAGAAGTGAGGAGACGAGGATCCCTGAGCTCAGGTCTGCAGTTCGATAGCGAGACCATCAATGAGCTTGGCCAAGCCCTCCTTGATCGGCCAACGGGGCTGGTCAGACTCGAAGCCATCGGCCTGCAAAACAGCGAGACTGCCGATCCTGTGGCCGTGGTGCTGAGACAGGTGAATCCTGCCAAGTCCAAAGGC
>CATBLW010000173.1 GCA_949486985.1 Prochlorococcus marinus str. MIT 9215 | reverse complement strand
GGGCTAGAAGAAGAAACTGTTGACGATTGAAGAGACGACTAGACATTGGTTGGCTTAGGGATTAATAGAGAAAATGATTAGAAATAGAATCAACAATGGCGCCAATCAACAATGGCGAATGGCGAATGGCGAAAATCACCAATGGTGAAAATCAATAGCGAAAAAGCTTGTTCAACGAATCGCTGACCAACGAGCGATCAATTCATCAGCAGCGGCTTGATCGCACTTGCCTCCCTGACCATTAACCACCGTGCAAATGTTCAGTGTTGCGGTGCCGACGGTGGAGCGATCGGGAGCGAGTCCATCTGCGAAAAGAGGTGCGCCATTCACAGGCAGCCCAGTGGTACGGCTGATGCGACGCATGGTTTTGCTGACGGGCAGAGATTCAGGAAACAGGGTTTCGGCACCGGACCCTTTTACTTCTGCTGTGATCTTCATCAGGCTCGATGGGCGTAGAACCCCTCCAGTTGTGAATGAATCGAGCATGGTGATTTGCTGTAGCCCATAGCGATTGGTTAGGTGGCTATAGGCCTTGTGTTCACTGACCAGAACGCGTTGATCCTTAGGAATGGTGTTGAACTGCTCTCTGCCCCATTCCCCAACTGCATTGAGGACGCTGATGGCTTCTGTTGCTCGGGCTTTTAATGCAGAGCGTTGTGTTGCCGTTAGGAGAGGCTCGAGACGATCAGCTACAACGGCTACCATCGCTGCGGAGTTGGCAGGATCATGCCAAACATGAGGATCATTGCCGCGGTATGACGGCATAGCCAGCTCAGCAACAGCAATATCAGGAACGGATCCAGATATTTTCTCTGCTGCCGGAGTCAAATTGAAACCGTTGTGAAGCACAAGTGATGCATTGGCTAGTGCTCTTCTGTCACTGGGGCGAAGACGGTAATCGTGGGGGTCACCATCGGCAGGGATGAGGCAAACAACCTCAGCTGCTGAACCAGCCAATGTGCGGGTTAGATCACAGAGCACGCCATCGATAGCTACCACGACTTGAGTTGCCGAATAGACAGGAAGCTGAAATGCAGCCATCGCAGTGAGCCCAGCCAGGAATGGCGACAAGAGCGGACGCAATCGAGGCATTATTCGAGGAATGATAATCATTCCCATTACTATAGCCGGGTGTTTTTGCGTTTGTGCGCCCCGCGAAAGTTTGTTTGGATCGGCTCATGACAAGCGAAAGCAAAATGCATTCGGCTCTTAGTGCTACGGGAGTTTCGTTTTCTTTCTCTTCAAGACTCGTGCTTGATGATGTGAGTCTTGTCTTACGGCCTGGAACCCTTACGGCTTTGGTTGGAGCCAATGGTGCCGGAAAATCTACCCTGTTAAATCTTCTGCAGGGGAAGCTTTCTCCAGATAAGGGTTCGGTGTCTTTAGGCGATGAGCCGATTCATGTTTGTCGAGATCAGGTGGCGTTGATGCCGCAACGGGGGCGTATTGATTGGGACTTCCCCTTAAGCGTTCGCGAGTTGGTTGGTCTTGGTCAGCTGCGAGGTCGGCGAATCGGTTGTTGTGATCAAGCGGCCGCTCTTGAGCGGGTTGGCCTCTCTTCTCTGGCAGGACGGCGGCTCAATAGGCTCTCCGGGGGACAACAACAGCGAGCACTACTGGCCAGGACGTTGGTCCAGCCATCAGAGGTGTTGCTCCTTGATGAGCCCTGTGCAGCAATCGATCCACCCTCGCGCGATCAACTCTTGCTGTTGATGCGTCAATTAGCAGATGCCGGTCACAGCTTGCTTGTCAGTAGTCACGACTGGGGTGAGGCCTTAAACGTTTACGACAGGGTGATTGTTCTCGATGGCCGCATTTTGGCTGAAGGAACTCCTGCTGAAGTGCGGAGTGCCCTTGCTGCTCTTACGAACCTGGGGAATCATTGCTGTGGTTGACACCACCATGCCTCTCTTGGCACGACGTACAAAGACCAAAGAATTCAAGGGTGTGAAACAACACTTGAAAACCTTGTTGATTCACGAGTGGCAACGTGATGTCATGGATAGGGCATTGATTCAGTGCCCGCGTCTGCCCACAGTCCACGCAGGTGAGATGGTGGCGGTCCATGTCCACCGGGGCATAAAGAGATTCGCCGTTTGGCAGCTGACGACATCGAATCAGGCCTTGTTGCTGCAATTGACGCAGGTGCCGATAAACCGTGGCCAGTCCCATCGAAATTTGACCATCCTGCAGGGCGCGATGAAGCTGTTGGCCACTGATTTCATCACCAAAACGCTTCAGCTGATCAAGAAGTTGTTCTTGCCGCGCATTGATCGGACGTCTCTGAACGGTCATGGTGCAGTGCGCTCAATGTCTCTTCTAGCCCAATCCAACCTGAT
>CATBLW010000172.1 GCA_949486985.1 Prochlorococcus marinus str. MIT 9215 | reverse complement strand
GCTGGAGGATCAATCGCGGAAGAATCAGCGACTGAGGCATGTGGGCTAGAAGGTTCAGCGGTGGAAGGATCAGAGCTTGAAGCCTCAGGCTCTAACGGTTCAAGGGCAGATGCCTCCAGTGAAGAATCGGCTGCAGAAGGCTGCTCTGTTGAAGGCTGTTCTGCTGAACTGTCCGCTTGAGCCGGCTGCTCAGGACGAACCCATTTTTTGTTGCTGTCGCTGGGCTTTGGCTTGGGTTTCACCATGGTGAGCAGCCCATTTAAGGCCTCGCCCAACCTTGTTAATGAGCTGCCAAGCCTTGCGAATGAGCTGCCCAGGCTTGCGAATGAGGCCCCGAGCTGCTTGAAACTGGTTGCCCATCGTTCCCAGGACCCGAGGCGTTGCTGCTCTTCTGGACTGAGCTGCCGCCAGCGGCCTTGGCTAACTTCCGTTGCCAGCCTGCTGATCAGTAGGGCCCCGCAGAGCACCGCAAGCATCGGAGCTCCTCTTAGCCGATCACTGCTGGTGACGAGCACCAGCCCCATCAGCATGATCACGCCCCCCCAGACTCCGTCTCGAGGACGACTGAGTTCAGTGGCAAGTAGCGGCAGGAGTAGCACCGCTAGCCCGATCAGTAAGCAGAGCTCTCCGGTAAGGGTGGCCAGCATGGTTGGCACAATGGTTTAGTTCCATTGTGGAACTGAGAGGTGCTTAGAGTTAAGGGGCAGCCCATCTGGCGGAATTGGTAGACGCGCTGGTTTTAGGTACCAGTGGCTTCGGTCGTGGGGGTTCAAGTCCCCCGGTGGGCACTCATTTTTTAACCCTTGCTTGGAACAGGGGTTATGTTGCGGGACTGGATCTAATCGATGACCAAGGCTCTCGCTATTCCAGATCCTTTTGAGGCCAAGGAGCGAGTGCAGCCGACTTCTTCTCAGTTGTCAGCGCCTCCTCAGGAGTACCTCGATCTTCCTTCTGCCTGGAATCCAACGGTTGGATTGTTTCTGGGCGGCTATGCAATGGCTGGCCTCACCATTTGGCAGTGGTGTTATGGCGATTGGCCTTTGCAAGTGATGGTGGCCATGGCCTTTATGGCCCTGCATATGGAAGGCACAGTGATTCACGATGCCTGTCACAACGCCGCGCATCCGAATCGTTGGATCAATGAGGCCATGGGCCATGGCGCAGCAATTCTGTTGGGATTTAGCTTTCCAGTCTTCACACGAGTGCATCTTCAGCATCATTCTCATGTGAATGATCCAAACAACGATCCTGATCATATTGTTAGTACTTTTGGGCCGCTCTGGTTAATAGCTCCACGCTTTTTTTATCATGAATACTTCTTCTTCAAGCGTCGTCTTTGGCGTCGCTATGAGCTAATGCAATGGGGCCTTGAACGAGGCCTGTTCGTGACCATTGTTCTTGCTGGAATACGCTTTGACTTCATGCCATTTATCTATAATTGCTGGTTTGGCCCGGCGTTGATGGTGGGAGTGACCCTGGGCTTGTTTTTTGATTATTTACCCCATCGACCATTCACGTCTCGCAACCGCTGGAAGAATGCAAGGGTTTACCCAGGCAGGGTTATGAACTGGTTGATCATGGGTCAAAATTACCATCTTGTGCATCACTTATGGCCATCAATCCCTTGGTTTGAGTATAAGCCTGCTTACGAGAAGATGAAATCACTTTTGGATCAAAAAGGTTCACCCCAGCGGTTGGGAATTTTTCAAACCCGTGCGGACGGATTTAATTTTCTTTATGACATTGTTTTGGGAGTGCGTAGTCATAAAACGCGTCGTAGCAGGATGCGCCCACTGGTCAAGGTGTTGCCAAATTATCGCTGGCGCCGCCGCTTGCTGTCTTTGCTACACCGCACTGCGGTGACTTCAAAATCGAGTCGCCGTCGCTAAGCCAACTTCAAGCCCAATCTCAATCCCAAGCCCAAGCTCAAGCTGCTACTTAATTTATTAGTCAGCCAGGATTTTTGGTACACGGAAAAAGTCACCTTCTCGCTGGGGGGCTAAATCAAGCAGGTCTTCGCGAACTGGCGTTGCAGTTACTTCATCCTCACGGGTCACATTGACCACTTCCACGGCCCGAGTGGTTGGCGGCACGTTCTCAGTGTCGACCTGTTCCAGGTGGGCAACGTACGTGAGGATTTTTTCTAATTGGCCAGTGAAGGTCTCGATCTGATCATCAGGCAGGCTCAGGCGAGCCAGTTGAGCCACCTTGCGCACGTCATCGGCGGTGATTTTGCTCATGAAGCGGATAGGAAGTTGGCTAGATCCTCGCTCAACGCCGCGGCAGCGGTATCGAGCAGTGACGCTCCATGTTGCGGCTGGGCGAGGTATGGGTCCGATCCCATGCGTCCATCCGGGTGTCTGCGGCGGAAGTCCTCTGGGCCATGGATTGGTCCTGCAGGCGC
>CATBLW010000171.1 GCA_949486985.1 Prochlorococcus marinus str. MIT 9215 | reverse complement strand
TGTAGCTGCCGGATCTGTGGTATCAATCCTGCCTGTTTTGGTGCTTTTTGTTGTCTTGCAGCGATTTATTCTTCCAAGCGCCAGTGGTGATGCTGTCAAGGGTTGATGATTGGATTGCTGATGGTATTGACTAGCTTTTGTTGGCCCCTCTTTGCCTTCTAATTGAGGGTAAATGATTGCTTGCTGTAGAAGCCTGAATGCTGATCTCTGATTGTTTTGCAAGCTCTAGTTAATCATTGATTGCTTGTTGCTTCACTCAGTTGACAGTTGTTTTTTGAACTTGGCTTGAGAGGTTCCTGATCTCTAGATCGCCGGATTAATATGCTCTTCTTGTGAGGAAACGGTCTTATTGTTTTAGTCTCGGAGGTGGCGATAGTGGCTGTTCATTTTGATCGCTCCATGAGTTTGATTCTGGATGTCGGCGTTCTTTCCTTGTCTCATTGATTTGTTGCTGAGCGCGTAGCTTGTTGAGCTCAAGTGCCTGTTCTTGTTGGCGGTTTTGGATGCTTTCGAGTTGTCTTTTCAGTAAATGGTTGTCGTTTGTGTCTGGGATTTCTTCAAGTTCATTTAATCGCTCTATCACCTGGTTAAGGGTTCTTGTTTGCTCAGTGACTGCTTGCCAGATCACAACAAATAAAACTGCAAGCAGAGTCACTCCCGTTACGCCAATTAGTCGCCAGGTGTTCCAGTTCTTCATGAGCTTTGTCGGTGATATTTATGGTTGTAACGGTCTCGCTCTGAACAGTCTTGTTCTGATCAGGCGTCTAAAGGGATGCTTATTTTGCCTCATTACTGATGCGGCCGGCAGTTTGGGGGCTGCTTGTCTTAGACAGTTATAGAGAAAGCTCGCACATGGCTTCTGTGACTCTTGATGATCTCGATCGTTTGTTGGCAAGGAGGAAGCAAGACGCTGATCTGGATGGCCGGCTCAAAGAGGCTTTGGATGTTGAGGAATTCTTGCAATTGGCGGCAAGCCAAGGGCTAGACGTAACGGAGTCTGATCTTTTCGCTGCTCAACAACGGGATGAGATTGCTCTTTCGGCAAAGGATCTTCAGCAGAGGATGGCCGATGAAGCGCGACGCCTGCGTCATTTTATTCAGGGTTGATTGGACGGGGTTTGATTGGCAGCGCGCAGGTCTATGGTGAGAGAATTAGGACAATTACGGAAGTGGAAGCCTATGGAAGGTCGGCGGTCTCTCTATCGGTTGGTGGCGCTGGATGGCAGCCCCCATGATGTTTTGGATGCTCCCTACGAGTCTTTGGAAGCAGCTTTGTCAGCGGCTCAGATTTGGAGCCATGGTCAAGGAATGAATTGTCCTCTTGGGCAAAGGGATATAGGCGTGGAAGTTTTGACCCAGGTTGGTTCTTGGCGCACTGTTCGCTACCCAATGGATTCAAGTCGTCCTGGTGTGGCGTGTTGATCAAAACAGCCTTTGAGCTTCAGTTTGAACCTCATTGAGAGCATTCCTGTATGTGGGTAAGTGTTGACCTCTGTTTGGTCCCTGTTGGTGTTGGCCTCTCTTTGGCTCCCTATGTCGCAGCCTGTCAAGAGGTGATTGAACGAGAAGGGCTTGAGCATCAGCTGGGCCCCAATGGAACGGCAATAGAAGGCGAATGGGATGCGGTCTTCGCTTGTGTTGAGGCTTGTCATCAGGCGGTGCATCGTCTCGGTGCTACAAGGATCTTCACCACGTTGAAGGTCAACACCCGCACGGATCGACAGCAGTCATTCCGAGAGAAGGTCCCACGGGTGCAATCTTCTTTGGCTGGCTAAGTGCGCGTCAAAAGTCCGCCTTTGAAAGTTCGCCTTTGAAAGACCGTCTTGGCCGTGACGTCTTTGCAATGACGTTTTTGCAGTGAAGTTTTTGCAAGTACTGGCAAGCTTTGGCGATTCACGCAGTCTTGCTGTATTGGCTGGGTCTGGGGATTGGACTGGCTATGCGGTCGTCGAGATGGCTGGGTTGCTTGGGTTTGTCGATTAGTGGTTTGGCTTTTGCCAGTGCCTGTTATGCGAATACTTGGGACCAGATAGCTCGTTATTCGAACATCTTGCGCGGGGCTGGCACGGAAACTCTCGTCGCCCGTGATTGCCCTGCCGCCCTGATGGGCGCTTTTCATGTTGGTCGTAATGCTGTGTTGCTATGTGCCAACAACTTGGTCAATGACCCTGCTCGGGTTTGGACGGTGCTGGCCCACGAGTCGGCCCATGTGATGCAATCGTGCAAAGAAGGACCTCTGCTAGCAGATCATCAATTCAGCCTTGCTCTTTCCAATGTCCAAGAGCGTTCTC
>CATBLW010000170.1 GCA_949486985.1 Prochlorococcus marinus str. MIT 9215 | reverse complement strand
CAGCATCTGGTTCGTGAAGACTTGGAATGCCACGGAAGTGCTGCGGGCCGTGCTGGCATCGGGGCGCTACCCGCTTGAGGCCTATCCCGCCTCCTTGCGGCTGCTTTTCACCTTGGTGGTTCCTGTGGCGTTTCTCACCACAGTGCCTGCAGAGGTGCTGCTGGGTCGGGCTTCACTCCCCTTGCTGGCTTTGGGGTTTGTCTTGGCTTGCGGCTTTTTCGCTGCTGCCCGTGGCTTCTGGTTGTTTGCTCTGCGGCACTACACCTCGGCCTCCAGTTAGTTGGTGGCTTTGATGCCATTGTCAGCAAAAGCGACCCAGATGGCCTGCCTTAATTCACTCCCGATGGTCAAGGCCTCGAGAGGATTAGGAACTGAAAACTTGAGTTTGTAGTCGATCGATGATTCAGAGAAATCGATGGCAAAGGCTTTTGGTGACGGCATTTTGAGCACTCGTTGATGTTTCTTGGCAACTTGTTCAAGCACAGCGATCACCGTCTTAGGTTCGTGCTGGTAAGCAGCACTCACATGAATCGATTCACGCCGGTCGTTTTCTCCGGCGGTGAAGGATTCAGCATCCTTAGTGAAGAAGGTGAAGTTGGGGATCAATAAGGTCGCATCATCACGCGATCTTGATAATTCAGTGGCTCTGAGGCCTAGTTTCGTAACACGGCAGGGATCTCCGTTGATCATTAGAACTTCCCCTGGTTGAATCCAACCTTCGAGTAAAAGCCAGATACCGCTCAGAAGATTAGTCATGATTTCTTTGAGGCTAAAACCAAGGCCAAAGGACAAACCACCTGAGATCCATAACAAAGCCGTGGCGTTGAAACCTGCCTGCAGGGCTATTAATAAAGTGCCGATACCGACGATTAGGTATTGAATAAGTTGTTCGAGTAGTTTGCGACTTTGCGTTTTTGTTCTCAGAATAGTTTGCAACAGCCAGGCCATCATAAAGGCGATTGTTCGGCTGCAAACGAAGATTAGATAGAGGCCCACGAGTGATACAAAAACATTGCCGATCGCAAGCTCTGCCTCAAGAATGGTGCCTACCTGAATGAGTGCGATCGACGAAATACTGCTTAGACGATCGATGAAATAAACAATGGCGGCGACCAGAATGGTTGGCCGTACCACCTTGCCTAGCCAAGGTGTGAATCGAGAAGCGTTGCCTCTCTTTTGAAGTTTTAGCTCTAACCAGCTCACGACGTTCCATAGACTCCAGATCCAGCCGAACTGCGTGCTGATTCCTGTGGGAACAGCAATGAGTTTTAGTAAAAGGCTGGGTACCAGCAGTAGCAGGGGACCAAAGAGCAGGTCGAGAGAGGAAGACACACGGTGGCCCTTCCTGTATTTGTGCAAGATCGTTGCTGCGATGAGGGCTAATAGAATGAATCCCAATTGCCAGCTAACGGCTTGGCGATCGAGATATCCAAGCCAGGCAGAGAGCTCCTTGAGAACTGCATTCATGGCTCGCTGCCTTGTTTGAAGTTGGAAAGAATATCTAATGCTTGATCCACTTTTAAGTAGCCACTGGTTAGATCAGCGAGGGCGGAACTAACTTCTTGGTATCGATTGGGATGATTCTTGTGACCTGATAAAAAGTCGATCACCCCAGGCCACTCCTTCGTATATCCTCTGACCTGCTTGTTAAAGGATGTATTCAAGGCTTGCAATGTTCGCGAGCTGCTAATTGGAATTGACACATGTTTGTTGGTCGCTAGAAAGTCAGCGTTGCGGAGCATGAGCTGCCTTTGTATGATCACATTTGTGCTCGATTGAATATATTTAATGGCGGTATCTCGTTGTGCTGGACTGGAATTTATTCCGAGTCCAAATGAGATAAAGGTAGGCCAGGGGAAGGCCGCAGTTCGTGCACCATTCGGAAGTGCAGACACTCCAAGAGAGTCCCCCATCTTGTTGCGAATTTTTTCAAT
Source organism: Prochlorococcus marinus str. MIT 9215 (assembly GCA_949486985.1). Lineage (GTDB taxonomy): Bacteria > Cyanobacteriota > Cyanobacteriia > PCC-6307 > Cyanobiaceae > MIT-9215. The sequence continues at coordinate 1,487 of CATBLW010000170.1, read as the reverse complement.
CTCTGAGGCACGACAGGTGATCCAGTCGAGTTCATTGTTGATCAACGATGCATCTAGTCGTACGTAAGATTTGAAGAAAGAAATATTTTGATAGAACGCAGCTTTGCGAAGCCAAGCAAGCCAAGAGTGAATTGCTTTTGTATCTGCGCTTTTGCTTTTATTGAGCCCGAGTGCGCTGATCTCTTTGATGGCGCCCAATGAACCTGCTGTCCATAGAAGCATTGCTGGCTCTAAAGATAAGCCGACACGTGTTCCGCTGGCGGTGAGTTTTTCCAGCTCTTGGATGGTTTGAGGTGGAGATGGAACAGTTTTTTTGTTATAGCAAGCTACCTGCGTAAAAGTCAAAAAAGGTGCTGCAATATATTGACCATCAGTGCTTGCAATTTCTTTTAGTAATGGGTCGTATGTCTGATCCCAATCGATTTGAGCTGGAAGCGGAGCTGCAAATCCCTCCGCGTTAAGGAATTTGATGATCATCTCATTTGAAATGATCAGATCTGGGCCTAAATTGAGTTTGCTATCCCTGATAATATCTTCCCAAATTCGACCGCCTTTGTAAACAGACAAGACAACCTGAACTTCGGGATGAGACCGTTTGAAATTTTCTGTGAATTCCGCAATTCTCCCCTCAATGCGTGTTTTCGTTGCCTTCGAGAAGTTGACTTCGTCTATGCCATAAGCAATGAAGAGTGTGTTTCGTGGCTGAAAGCCTTTGCCACAGCCCATTAAGAGGTTTGTAATGGCTAGTGCGGCAATGACCAGCGAGATTTTTGGACGTCTTGGCAACAGCATTGCAAAGTTAATCGCTGCTCGTTGTTATGCTATCGGTGGCCGTGCAGCTCTGTAAACTAAACACTGGAAATTGAGCGTAATTGTAATTGTTCAACGCATGCATTTGAATCATTTGTTCAGATTATGCTGACATTCCTGATATTGAAGAGCAAAGCATGGCAGGAGCTGTCTGGGTGATTTGCAAGTTATGTATGGTTTGTTTTGGCCGCCAGTTTCAGTCTATCCGCGGAGAGCCCTTCAGCTTCGCTGAGCGAGGATCATTCTTGCTCTTGCCTGCCTAGGGCAGCATTGATTGCATTTGGAGCGATATTTGGAGCAGGATACAGCGTGGTGCAATCAAAGGCAAAATCAGCGCCGCTGCGTTGAACAATTCCTGCGATGTCAAGGAAAATAGATTGCTGAATATCTAGCCAGTCTTTCCATACCGTTGTTTTAGTGAAGCAGTAAACCATCATGTTGATGGATGAGGCATCCCATTCGTTGAAGTTGACAAGAATAATCTGACTCTGGTCAATGTCTGGATGTTGCTGAAGGCGCTGGCGCACTTCTTTAGTGATTCCATCAATTTTGCCTAAATCTTCATAGCGCAAGCTGATATTCGCGCGAATTCTGCGGTTATACATTTCCCCAGGATTTTGAATCGGGTTTGTTGCAAAGACTGAGTTCGGGATGTAAAGGGGCCGGCGGTCAAAAGT
>CATBLW010000169.1 GCA_949486985.1 Prochlorococcus marinus str. MIT 9215 | reverse complement strand
TCGCTCCACGGTGTGAGCCGTAGCCGTAAACCCCCATCGTGCCTAGATGCACGATGTGAATATCGAGGCCACTTTCGACGATTGCAGCCAGCAGGTTGTGGGTGCCGTTGACGTTGTTGTCGACGGTGTAGCGCTTGGTGGCGCTGCTTTTCATCGAGTAAGGAGCTGCCCGTTGCTCAGCGAAGTGCACCACTGCATCGGGCCGCTCGTTTTTGAGCATGGTCACCATGCGGTCGTATTCCTGGGCGATATCCAGGTGCTCGAAGCGCATCGGCTTTCCGCCGATTTCTTCCCAGGAACGCAAGCGTTCACCGATGTTGGTAATCGGTGTCAGTGACTCGACTTCCAGGTCGATATCAATCTTTCGTCGACTCAGGTTGTCGACGATGACAACCTCATGGCCGCCATCCGCCAGGTTCACAGCACAAGGCCAGCCACAGAAGCCGTCGCCGCCGAGAACCAGAACTTTCACCCAAAACTCCTTCAGGAACGAGCATGATGCTCAGTTGGGGCAAGCTACTACAAGGGTTTTCAGCTGATCGCCACAGTTACCGCCAAGAGGACCGCAACAAGCACGGCTCCACCGATGAGTAGTAGGCGAGAGTTGGCGCTACGGCTGGCTCCTGCCTCCATCACCTCCATTCGTGGTTCTTTAGCGAAAGCGTTGAGCCTTCCACCGTCTTCCTTGGTGACCTGCATGGTTCACCTGCATCTGGGCGGACCTTATGGAACTCCTTGGCTTGACGACTCTTTCCTTTACGCTCCTTCATTTTTTGTTACCTATCACCATGCCAGTGGTAGGGGAGCTTGGGGAGGCTTCAGCACGCTGTGGCAGGCGTCCGGCAAGGAAAGCTTGCCTTCCTGCTTGAACGGCTAGGCCCATGGCTTCGGCCATTGATGCTGGATCTTTCGCCATGGCAATGGCGCTATTCACCAGCACGGCATCCGCGCCCATCTCGAGTGCTGCCGCGGCTTCACTGGGCACACCGATGCCTGCATCAACAATCACTGGCACACCTGCACTTTCGATGATCAAGGCGATGTTGGCGGCATTGCGCAGGCCTTGACCCGAGCCAATCGGAGAGCCAAGGGGCATCACAGTTGCGCAACCAACCTCCTCAAGACGCTTGGCCAGTAAAGGATCGGCATTGATATAAGGCAGAACTGTGAACCCTTCTTTGACGAGCTGCTCAGCAGCTTCCAGGGTGCCGAATGGATCAGGCAGAAGGTGGCGTGTGTCTGGGATGACTTCCAGCTTGATGAAGTTGTTGTCTTCTTGGCCAGCGAGTTTGGCGAGTTCGCGGCCAAGTCGTGCCACGCGGACGGCTTCTTCTGCATTCGTGCATCCAGCCGTGTTGGGCAGCATCCAGATGTTTTGCCAATCGATGGCATCCATGAGTCCTGCATGCCCTGCTGCCACTGACTGCACCCTGCGCACAGCGACAGTGACGATGTCGCATTCAGAGCGCCGCAGGCTCTCTTGCATCGTTTGGAGGCTTGGGTATTTGCCGGTTCCGGTTAATAGGCGGCTATGGAAACTGCGGCTGCCGATCGTGAGTTGATCATCGCTGGGGAGCATCCGAACCATTGGCTGCTGAGGAAATTGAGGGAACGTCGTCGTGAGAAGCATTCCGCTGGAGCCAAATGGCTTTACCGTGCGGGAATCATCCACTGGTTTCATGCCCATTCTGCTCGCCATGGATCTTCCGCTTGCAAGCGAGGTCCCCTTTCAGCAAACGCAGCCATTTGAATCTTTCCAAATGACTGCGCCGTTGGAGTTGGAGAGCTCAGTCGAAACGTTTGATCCAGAGGCGCGGGCAGAAGATCTTGCGGCGACTTTGCCTCGTCAGTGGTGTGGAACCTACAAGTCCTTTGCAGAGGGCTCAGTTGTTGAGGCTTCTCTGACATTGACCTCTGCAACGCCAATGGGGCAGATGGTTGATCTACGCGGTGAGATGCGTCTCGGCAGTGTGACCACACCTTTGCAGGGAAATTTGAATGCCAAGTCAGATCAATTGGAGCTTCTCCCCCTTGCGGAAGAATTGATTCCTGGCGTTGAATCAGGCGGCGTCTTTATGGGATTGCAGGCCTTTTCTTTGTCGGGTTGGGAGCCTCCAAGGTTGACCAATCCAGGCGGCAGACTCGAATTGACTGAGTCGTGCTCCGCTAAGACTTCAGAAGCCCTTCCCGTTCGCGGGCTCTGGTGAGTTTTCCTGATTGGTTTTTTTCAGACGCTTGAGCCGTTTTTGTGCAGTGCTGTTTTGAGGATCCAGTTCAAGCACCTGTTCATAAACCTTGGATGCTTGATCATTTTGTTCAAGTTGCTCTTGGGCAAAGGCCAGATTGTTGAGGGCAACCGGATAGTCAGCTTTTGCTTTAAGTGCAGATTGGTAATGGCTTACTGCTGATTTGAAGTCTTTCTGCGCAGCGAGGGCAAATCCAAGAGCATTTTCAATCAGAGCCTTGGCCTCATCAGGCTCGCCTTCGAGCCGTTTGAGGGCTTTGCGAAGGGTCGCAATGGCTTGTGGGTAAAGACGTTTGCGGAGCTGGACAGAGGCCAGTTCATAGAGCTCAGACGCTTCTTTTGACGATGGAGCCCCGGCTTTTTCCAGTCGAATCAACGCCTGCTCGTCACCGCGAACTTTGAGCAGCTGCCTACCTACTACGAAAGCAACGATGACCAATAAGCCAATCAGGCCGATCAGATAGGTCTGAGGCAGAACTGTGTTCATGGTCAACGCACCTTTTTCATTCTGGATGTTGGGTTTCGGTTGATTTGAGAGTGCTGTCCAACCGATATTGAATTTTTAGCATCAGTTTTGACTCTTCAAGATCGATTCCATTAACTGTTTAGAAAGCCTCACCAACCAATAGGAGAAGACGCGGGCCAGTTCTATTCCTCTGATCAAGATCTGCATGGATAGGAGGTTGATTGAAGCCTCGCAGCATGTTCGATTTACGTGGATATTGTCCTTTTTATTTGTGCTTACGTTGAGAATCCCTGGCAAGAAGTGCTGCCTTTTTAAAGTGATCCAGCAATAACAAGATTGCTTGCATTGCTTTGCCTTTTGGCTGATGCATTTGCTTGCATTCTGGACTCTTTCTTATGTGAGACCTAAGGACCTCTGCTTTGCAGATATCGCTTGAATTGACGAGGATTGGTCGTATTGGTTATTGCAAATTAATGTTTATGGGCAAAGCTAGTGATATTGATTTGAAAATTAAATTTTCATTTTCTACTAGAAATTATATTTATGCATATACATTTCCGGCACCCTGATTGAGATGGAGTGACTCTCCTCTCTACAAAGGCTTAGCCATGTAGAGGTACAAGTTTTAGTCCCTTCAGCTTTTGGCGGAGGTCACAACGCTCTTGAAGCTATTGGGATCCATCACGGCGA
>CATBLW010000168.1 GCA_949486985.1 Prochlorococcus marinus str. MIT 9215 | reverse complement strand
TGGCTTACACAGCCAATAGAAAGCGAAACCTGCAATCCACTGGCAGCAATTGACGGTTCTGAGTTAGCGTCGTCGCGAACGACGGTGCTCCCAGGGCAATTGGGCCGGCTTGTAGGGACCCCAAACACCCAAACCTTTATTTCTTGCATAGGTTTCGGCGTTTAGATAAGTGCTTTGATCGCACTGCTTAAGGTACTGGCGATAAGCATAAGCAGCACCCACTTCAACCATCTGAAGGTTGATGTTCATGTTCTCAGTAAAGATCTCAGCCACGGTTCTTCCATACTTATCCTTAGTCTTAGGTTTTAAAGAAATTGACTTTCCAACAATCAGCCGTTTCAAAGTTTTTGTCGACCACTCTCCACTGGCACCATGGGATGTTTCGGGGGCATCGATACAGGCAAGGCGAATTGTAACTTTAACCCCTTTACCGCTAATTACTCTAACAGTGTCACCATCACCAATTGAGACAAGAGTCGCTAAGCCAGCTACCATATCCGAGTCTGATGTAATGGTAGAAACGCCACTACGGTGACAATGCCTAATTCTTGTCTTTTTGTCTGTATGACACCCCTGTAAATCCAGGCCACCTCCGTGTCCATTTACGGGAGCAATTCCTAAGATAGTCAGGATAAATAAGGGAGCTACATTCTTAGCTAATGTCAGCATTTTGTGAGTATTCAAGTTTTGTGGAGGGTTGAGTTTGTGATGAAATAATAGTAGTCTTCTAAGTGGATTGCTGTCTAGTTGTTAAAAGCAATGTGGTTGGTGGATGTACTCTCGAGATATGCATACTGTTCGCATGTATGGGGAAGCATGAGCGAGTACGGAGAAGCTCTCATGGTTGTATTTTGCAATTGGATTAGTTTAGATTAGTCTCCTTTTGTTAGACTATTTTCGTCTATTGGCTGGGTAACTAGTTCGTTGCCATCTAGTTTTAGAAGATGTCCAAGTTGGTCTTCGAGTATCTGAATTTTTGAGCGCATAAAGCTGAGTTCACTATCAATTTTTCCGCTGATTCGAGCATATTTCTGTTCCATCGTTTGGATGCGCTGTTCGAGCTCGATCCGATTGGCTTGTTCAATGAAGGGCCGGTTTCTAGGTATCATTTCTCCGCGACGATCAAGTGTCCATTCTCGACCTTGAACTTTTCGGATAAATCGCGGTAACAACTGTAAAACAAGAGGCTCATTACTTGCGTTTGAATTTGGTGCAATAAAGACACTTCGGAAGATCTCTGTGTCGTAAAGCCATTTCTCATGTTCTTTGGTGACCCACACCACGGCGTCGCCCGACGTCAATTCGCAGAGCCGGAATGGCGAGATCCCAGCAATGGGATTGAGAAGCACCCCTTGGTCCTCAGTTTGGGTCAGCTCAGCCGGAGACTCATAGGCGCTGAGTGTCTCTGGATTCCTTCGAATGAGTCGCGTTAAAAGCAGCTCATCTGCAGGCCATAGATGGCGCTGGGGCGGTGAACTTTCCTCGAGCCTTGGAGTGGATGGATTGAGCTGTGCCTGCAGCTCATCCATCAGATGCTCAAGTTTGATGAGTCTTTCGAACGGTGTGGGATCGTTGTTCATGGTGCACTTTTCTCCTCACGGGTGAAGCGCAATTCAATGCGACGTCGGCCCGCTCGATCTTTGGTGTCTGCTGGAGAATATTTCCCATCGGTAGCAATCAGACTACCGGCTGAATAAGGTCTGATAGTCACGTTTTCAATCCCCTGAGCAGCGAGCTGATCCTTGAGGTGGTTCGACACCGCCAGGGCCCTCAGTAAGCCAAGGTCTGCATTGGAACCGGTTTGGTAGCCCTTCAGGTTCGGTGAACTATCAGCCTTTGGTAGCAGCAGATCAAGATTGCTGTTTCCCGGTGATGGTTGGCCGTCGGTATGGCCCACGACCTCAACGATGTCAATCCTGTACTTTTTGATTTGTTCCTGAATCCAGGGGAGCTTGCTGTCAAGAGCTGATTTAAACTGTGAGGTAAGTTGATAGCTTCCTGTCCCAAATCGAAAGGATTCTTCTTCGGTCAGTGGCAGAAAGGGAGGCTTCTCATTGTTAGCACGCGCCAAAGCGGCTACTGCAATGGTCAGCAACAAAAGAAGCAATCCGGTGCTGAGTAGATCAGTGTAACCAATCCAGTAATTTGTTTCACCATCGCGGCCTCTTCGTTTATATCGTGCCATTAGGATTCACCTCCTTGTCCCCAGAATAAACGCCTTCTCGACTTAGAAGATTGTTGGTCTAATTGGACTTTCAGTGTTTCAAGCTGCTTGACTAGATCAGTTGTTATTTGTTGTACATTGCCCATGGGGCCATCAAGCTGATTAAGGGCTTCACGTTGGATGCTGATTGCTTGGCTGAGGTCATTGGTGAGGCTTGTATTTATCGATTGGATCAGCTCTTGGGCTTTTCCGGCTAAATTTTGAACCTTGGCTTCATCCTCGTTCCGGCCGTTGATAGCGACTTGGATGAATTGATCCCGTAGCGAGTCAAGTTGGTTAACGTTGTTGTTCCATTGCTTTAGAGCTGTTTCCAGAGATTGTGCAAAGACTTGGCAGGTTTCTGAAATCGAGGAATCAACAGCAAGTCGTTCTCTAACTGATTCGGCAACATTGATTGACAGCTTTCGATCCCGCATGACCTCGAGCCGTGTCTCCCTTAGTTGCTTGGCTACAACAGCGGTGACTTCCACTCCCTCTCCTAATTGCTGAGATGAGGTCTGAAGTTGCGTAAGCCCCTCGTTCATTTGCTGAGTCGCTAGACGGCATGTTTCAAGCTCAGCCTCGGCTGATTTAGCTAATAGTTGCCACTGCGACTGCATTAAAAGAAGAGAATCTCTCAGTTCCTGCATCTGTGCATTGAGCTCTTCACTGCTGGTTGTCATCCGTTCTTTAGCCTCAAGGAGGCTTGATACCGACTCGCGCAGTGCCTCAGGGAACTTGCTCTGTTGAAAGGCACGAGCAGCCATCACGAAGTCTTGACCGCTTTCGCTCAGATTGCTTGCTACCGCGGAAAGTTGCCGGGTTGCCTGTTGAGCTTCTAAAGCGATCGTTGAACTGATGTTGAACATTTTTTCGAGCTTTTCAGCCAAGGCTTCTTTCATCGCTTTCTCAACTGAGGCCGATATATCACTTGGCAGTGCTCTAGTTGTCTTATTCAAAACATCGATCGATTTCTTTAGTGGGGACATCAGACTTTCTTCCAACTCCTTCGGAAGCACTGTTTCAAGCCAGCTACTCAGGAGGGATTCGCACCGCTCCAGGCAGGTTCTGGCACCAAACAGCTGCGAGGTAATCAAGACAACAAGGCTGAGTAGCAAACCGATGAGGCTTGTTTGGAATGCTGTTCCCATAGGTGCCACAATCGCTGAAAGGGCGGTCATGGTTTGCTCCGGTGTCGCACCGGGTGCAAGGGCTCCTGAGATCTTCCCCAGACCTACGGTCAACCCCCAGAATGTTCCAAGAAGACCTAGAGAGATAAGTATTCCGGGGGCTTGATGAATCCAGCTATGTGCCGAAGCAGCAGTAATTTCTCGGCCAAGGATTCGAAGAGACAGCCGTTCTATTTCACCCGCACTGAATTCGGCGGTGTCAATATTGTCTGCATGGGGCATGAGTTCAATATATCTATCTTTTATGTTTTGAAGCCTTGGCTCCAATCGTTCATTGTTGCCCTTGTGGAGTTCGATTAGTTGGCGGCTAATCGGGCGAATTAAAGTATTGAGAGCTCTTGTCAGGTAGGTTGCTGCACCAGCAACGACAATCATCAGCGTAAGCAGGATAGGTTTGGCAACCTCTATCGACAGATCAGTCTCCATCAAGCATGCCCCTAGTAATTAGATAGCTATACTCAACTTACTTGTCTGTGAAGAGAGTTGTCATCGACGACTTAGACAGACTTATTGAAATCTTCCGCTTATTGATGGCTAGGTCAGGGAGGCTTAGCGTTTCCTTCTAGGTCCCATAAGTCCGAGTGGGCCAATCTTTTCTGACGTAGGTTGAGATGTGAAAACTTACGCGTGGACTTTCTGCTGTTGAGGCTCAGTTTTTTGAGATTAGCGATTTGTAACTCTCTCTCTTCAGCGACAGAGTGCAACTGAGCTTCCTGTCGCTGCGTAAACCGCCGAGCTTGTTGTCATGCTAAGCCACAAATGCCTCTTGAGAAGATCATCGATTTCTATATCAGTGCGCCTGTTTTGCTGGAGCCTTTCTCTAGGCATACTCACTAACAGCAAGGAAGTTGAATGATCAAAAGGACTCTGTGGAGCTTGAAGTCACAGCGCGTGCCATGACATTGGTCATAGAGAGTACTGATCTATGGTGTCTCCTTATACCTTGGCCTGGGATGCTTAAGAGTACAAACCAACCCCAACCACTCAGGTGTTTATTTGGGTTCAACGGCGGAGAAAAACTCCCGGACATACTTCAGCTTATTAGGCAGCGGTCCTGGAATCGGTTGTCTTGGGCCAGAAGTGGAAACTCGTTGAGCCTTGCATCTTTGATGCCAGAGCAGTTTCAACACATATTCACTTGAAGTGATGCATCTCAAGATTGAAAATAGCCTTGCCGCTTTGGAGCAGATGGGGTCTACTGAATCAATCAGGAACTATGATGAGTCCTTGCATAATTACTAGCCAAGATTCACCGTCTTCTCTCACTTCGGCAGGTTTTTTCACAACAGGTTTTGAGAGAAATTGACGTTCATAGTCAAAGATTCTCTTTTGAGGCTGGTTCAAGCTGAAGCTATCAAGTGTTTGTGCTGTCGGAAAGAGCCAGTACCTCCCCTCGCCGCTGATAACCATGTAGCTCCCACCTCCATGAACAACCTCAAGCTTGGTTGCTTGTCCAATGCTCCCCCTTACCAATAGGTCCTCACATTCGCTGGTGATATTCAGTTCCTTGAACTGCAGTTGTCTAAGAGTCTGTCTATCACCACGATCAATTGCATCTTGGTATTGTTGTGCGACCTGTTCATATGGCTCGGGCGGTGGAACTGGCGAGTCTTGAATAGATGAGAAGTCTTTCGCAGGTTGGTCTTGGGTTGGCTTCTCAATGCCTAACCAGGACTTAGAGCCTAAAGATTGGAATGTAGTGGTTTCCTTGTCGGATCTATCCGGCTCGCTGAAGGTACTAAAGTTCTGCCGGAAACTTTCTACCGACGGAGCTTTCACTGAGTCTGATGTGGACTGTTTCTCTTTCAAGGATTCAAGGATTTGGCCGTGAATTGAAAGTTTCTGCGAGTTTTCCTGCTGACCTCGTCGGATGTACCCCACTTCTGTTCTAAGTATTGACATCTCAGTAGAGTTTACTTCAGCTTGATTAACTATTGGCGTTGCTGAACCTTTTCGTTTCTGATCGTTTTCGACTTGATGCTGAAGTGTATCCAGCTTCTTTTGTATTTCTAAATTTTTTGCAAGAATCTCCTTTAGTGTTCTTTTACTTGCTTTGTTTCTCGCGACATAGAAGGAGAGTAGGCTGAGCAGTATCGCAATGCCAGAAAAGATGAATTCCATGAACAACTCTTTAGTAGCGTTCAGCCCATTCGCGAGAGAGGATTCGCGAGAGAGCTTTTAATCCAGTTATGAATGGTGGTTCTGGCTCCAGGTCGTTGAACTCCTTGTCGATACGCTCAAGGCAGGCCTTGCGAATCTCGGTCTCGATCTCTGACCAGAGCCTGCTGGGTGCTGTCAACTTCCCTATTGGCATGAGGCTTGTTAGTTGCAGCTTGCTGATGGCTTCGTCGTAGTTGGTAATAAACCGTTTGAGCTCATCTGTGCTGGCCAGCTCGTAGTCCCTCACTGTGCCTTCTTCGGGCTCTGTAACGCGCTCAAGTGGATCGTATGTCTTGCCGTTGATGATGAGACTTTCACCGGCAAACATCCTGTCTTTGCGAGGATCGAATACGCCCTTTAGCTTTACTCCCTTGCTGATCAGACCACAGGCTGTTTCATCTTTAAATGCGTCTGAGAGGGTTGTGGATGCAATGCTGCTACTGGATGCAGCAAAACCTGCGCTCATGGCTTGGACTTTTTCCATTAATTCATCACTGTCGCAACCCTTGAAGAACCTGCCACTTTCGTCAAGCCAATTCATAAACCGAGCTCCATTGCCGCCCATATAAACCGGCATTGCTGCTTGCTTTTGGAGAGATCCCTCTTTCATGAGCCCCCTTAGTATCAGCCCCAGGTAGTGATAGACGCCAGCAAAACTGATAGCTAATAGGCTGACAAACTCAACAAGCTGCTTATCCTGCCTAGAGCGCAACATCGGAATTCGATCTTTTAGCAAAGCATCCGTTTCGTAGCGCAAGCAGTTGTCAAACCAGCTATTAAAGTTGGGCTCCTGTCTGAGCTTGGCCTCATTATTGCCGATATCTCCGGCCGAACCGGAGCTGAAAAGAAGGCGAATGAAAGCTGGCTTAAGCTGCATCACTCTTGTGCAGATATCCCTACCTGCGAAGGGAATAGAGACCTGGTGAAGCAGTGCATTGTCTTGCCAAATGCTTACGTCTGTGGTGCCGCCACCAACGTCAAGACAGGCCGTATGAACCATCGGGTGATTCAGATAATTACCAAAGTAACTGGCAAAAGCAATTGCCTCTGTCTGAAGGCTACCCTCACTACTATCGTCAATGAATTTGTGTTTTACACCAGTAATTGTATTTAATTCAGCACAGAGATTCGTCCAGCACTTGCAGTAAATTTTGGCATTGTTGCGCGAGAATGCGCTGGGGTATGAAACAGCCCAGTGGACCTGCGTCGCACCAGCTGCTGCTGCATTGCTGCTGATCACTAAAGCGATTTCCTTGAGGAATGGTTCTTGATACCAGCTCTCTTTCCACTTAAAACCAGTATGGACACCATTACCCCGCATCGATAGTGCGTTTGAGCTTGGCCACTGAATTCGAGCCTGGTGATAGATCTGAGGAACTACGAGTTCTTCTTCTTGCCATCCATAGGTGTTGAGGGCTGTTGACGTCGGAGGATTCTCACCCTTCGGAAGTACGTCTTCAGGGATGAAGAACCTGGTCAGCAAGTTGAGTTGGTATTCTTTCTGTGCCAATACCAGTGGCATAACTCTTGTCTCCAGTGGTCTCCTAATTGCTCCTGAGCCGTCATTCACAAAGAAATTTGTGAATGACGTTCCGAAGTCAATGCCAACAGACCAGCTTGTTACTGTGCTTGCAACGTCTGACGGTGTGTTGACTGGTATCAGCCCGCAGTGCCTCCCGCGCTCAATAAGCTTCACTAGATCAGGAAAACTTCCTGATGTGAAATACTTCACAGACTGCTGGCCTTCTCTTGCTGTTTTTAGCTCATAGTCGCTGAAGCCATCGACAGTCAGGCCAGTCTTATTGTCCTCGCAGAATATGTAGAACTTATTCCACCTTTCATCGCTAACGTTGGGCCAGACTGCAACAACAGGCAGATCTTCGTCAATGAGATTCTCTTCCTTGATCGGGAAACTTTTGACCAACGGATAAGGCTCACGTTGACCACTAATTCTGAGCTGCACGGTGAGCTCGAGTTCCATCCCGCTTCCACTGTTCGTCACGCGCATCGAACATGCTTTCTCCAGTTCACGACTGCTAAAAAGGTCCCGCGCTCTTTCGCTCAGCGGGAGAATAGGGGTCACGGGTGAGTCGTTAACCAGGGGTTTCCCCTCGAGTCTGCTAAACAGCCAAGTGTTCGTCAGCGCTGCTTCCCCAGGGAGCAGATAGAGCTCCGCTGCAAACAAGTCATCTGGCGTAATGATGTCGATCTCTCGCCCATACTGTTGATCGAGTTTTTCCTTGGAGCCTCCAATAGCCTCGAGCGTTGAGGCTCCAAAGAGAGTGATCTCATTAGCTGGTATTCCGAGCTTGCTCGGCATCTCCGTATCGACCAGGACAACAGGTTTGTTGGTCGCACCGGGCAGTGGCCGTTCTTTTCGATCCCCCACTTCCACCGTCGCCAAGCTTGTTGCTGCTGCTGCTTGCAGCCCCGAGCCACGCGCGAGCACTGATACCGCTTTGGGTCTAGGTGGTAACCCTGGTGCGCTCTTCTGCGAGAGCACAACATTGCCCACGCGACCTGCTGTTAATTCGTTGACGTATCCAGCCAAGACTTCAGATATTGCACTGATGGTATTGCTATTTTTCCGATCGTCGGCTGCTAATAACTCCTTGTCTATATAGGCGAGCCAATCAGCGAATGCCTGACGCTGTTGAGTACTTAGAAACTCCTTTGGAGACGTAAAGCGATGTTCTGATGTCCATCGCATCCCTTGTATTGGGCCAGGCAAATGAACCGTTGGGCAGACCAAGGTTGTCGGGGATGTAAACCCAATCGCCTGACCGTCAGCCTTGAGGATGTGTACATTATCCCATGGGTTTGCCCCGTCTAGTAGCTCATAAAGAGACCGGTCTGCTGGTGGTTTTTGTCCGCTAAGGCTGCGTGAGAATGCTCCCACTGTCTCATCAGTTGTTTTGCTCAACTCAGCAAGGTCTACACGTTCAGCCTCGAGCTTGATACCGATGATTTCCCATAGACCGATGGTTGCCAGGCAACCAAATAGCTCTTCGAGTAGATCAGGTCGTGTTGGATACCTGGGATTGAGAATTGCTTGCTCAAATTGAAGTGCTCTTGACCATGGGGATGGCAATGAATTGATACGGCTATTGGCGCGTTCATAGACCAGGTCATTGGCAATGCGCCCCAGAAATGCTTGATCCTGACCTTGCCATTTTCCCGCTGTAGCGCCTCCGCTATAGGCCGGATTTGTCTTCGGAAACCAGGGGTGGTTGAGGATGGTGTTGTTGTTCATGGTTCTAGGTTTTAAGAATTCTTTGCTTAGATGCACAACTTCCACAGTGAGTCCGCGAGGCCCTCAACTCCCTTGTATTTTATTTCGCTTTCGGGCAACTCATCCATCAGGACTTTGATCCGATCAACAGTGTCATTTTGTTCAGCCAATGTTGGCTTTGCCGAGCCTCTCACTAATCTCTGAAGTTCGTTGGCATAGGTCTCCTCACAGTTGAGCTGATCTTCACTGAATAACTCTTGGTTGAACCCCAGGCCTGTGTTTCTGCTGAACTGCCTCAGCCACTGGATCAAGGTTGCTGAATAACCGTCGATCGCTTGCTTGAGGGCGAGCTGATCTTGTCCTCGAATACTTGGTCGCCCCTCACTCTTGGACGTGGATTCTTCTGTCATTGAAAAGTATTTTCGAATCCATGGTGCGCCTGAGGCGAATGTCTTCACCGGTGTGGTTTGAGCTGCATCCACTTCAAGGCTGTAGTTCTTCCTCCACGAGATCGCAAAACGGGCTGCTCGGGCAAGACCCTTTCCAATCACGCCGCTATCGGGAATATCTGACCAGCTGATCTGGTCTTCTTTGCTACGGCTGAGGATATATGCGTACTCTCTTCCCTCCGGTGTTCTACAGCCATTCCTCACTCCTAAAGTCGCCAATAGTTCGATGATGTGCGCATCGTTGTCTTGCGATCGACCGCCAATGCTGAAGTCGTAGCGGGCTTTGATGTCACTTCCAACTAAATAGACCTGGTCAAAGCAGGCTTTGCCGTTATTCGCCAGATACTGAAGGGCTGCGTCGGTATTGAGTTGGAAGTTACGAGCTTCCGCGTGGACGCCAGTGCCCTGATCCCCTTGACCATCAAAGTCAAAGTAGGGAAGAAGTAGAGAGGCGTGGACTCTGACTTTAGAAAGGCCCTGCTGCTGCAGCCAGCTCTTCAGCATTCCCCCAAGTGTTGGTACCCCTGATGCACCGGTTCCGCCGAAGACACTCCCAAACAAGTGAATGATGGGAGGATCTCCGCTTCCGGAGGCTGTCTGGATGTCACCCAGCAATTTTTTCCAAGCCCCAGAATTAGCAGCCTTGTCCAAGGAAATTCGACTCATAACAGCTGAGCCGATTGGTGGCCTTCCACGGAAACCAACATCTAGTTCTGCCTTTTGCTCTTCTGGGGGGTAAAGGCAATCGAAGAGAGCTGCTAGACCGGAGGCCTCATTGCGCAGTACAGGCTTCGAGAAGACCTGATCCAAGCTGACACCTGGTGTTTCACCAGCTAAGGGGCTCCAGCTTCCATAGTGGTCAATTTCGCTGGCTGCGAAACTCTCAGTGGCATTACCGATCAGATCTCTCACTTTTGAGTAGCGGTCGATTGCGATCTCTGTTCGCGCCAAAAGTGTGCTTTGTTGATCCGGTTCAACTAGGAATGTCCCGAGTCGGACGTTCTTTCCGCCTTGGTCGGTGATTAGGCCTGCAGCATGTAGGTGAACTAAGGCTTCGGTGCATTTCGCGCCAGTACCACCTATTCCAATCGCGAAGATATTCATCTCAACGGCCTCCAAGGAATTTCATGGCACCGGGCACAACAAGCCTGTAGCTTTTTGGAGAGGCGAACATTGTCGGAAGCCAAAAAAGAAGCCCTACGTCGAAAATTACTACGACTAGCAAGGTGATCCAACCCCCTGGAGGCACCTGGAAGTAGTTGGTGTTAATTCCCTCCACTGGAGCTACTCCGCTGATTTGCCAGATCAGTACGGTGAAGAACAGCTGATAGAACCAGCCGAGTAAAACCAAGACCGTCGTGCAAATCCACCATGTTGGCTGCATCTCGCGAACCTCTGCTGAATTGAGCGGGCTTTTCTTGGTTGTCGTCAACAGCCAGATCAGTGTGACTGCTGCACTTGTGAACCACAGGGCCTGGAATGAGGGGCTACTCGCAGAAGCAAGGAACAGCGATAGGTCCATTCCTCCGCCGGCAATGAGGCCGCCTAATACATTCTGGAGTACGAAGTTCTGGCCTATGAAGATCCATAGGACCCCCGCAAGTACGCAAGCGATAAGTGGTATGAATTGTTTTGGCTTCATGGCTGGTCCTCGGATTTAGTTTTGTAGGGCAATGCACATTGCTGCGGCTGGAGGGGCATTTGCTGCTCCTGCGATCTGCCTGCTCAAGGTTGTCATCAGCAGTAGCAGCCCCTGGGTCTTGCTGCCAACGTTTGTCTTTACCCCTTCCGCTCGGTCCCAGCTCACCCACCACTCTTCCGGCATGCTTCCCGCTGGGATGACAAACCTGTAAAGGCCTGAGACTGCTGACTGGTCGATTTCAATTTTTAGTTTCACATTCGAGCCTGAGATATTGATGCTTCTGACCTGAATGCCCTCTACAGCTTGCGGCTGACCTGTGGAAGTTGACAGTCTCTCTATGTCGGCAATACCGAAATCAGGCCTTTCTGCCCCCTTGCTCAATGTCTTGGTTGTTGCCACAAAAAGCCCTGTGGCTTCGGTTTTTAGGCGTATGAATTGGTAGTCAGGATTTTGTGCCGGCCTGAACGTCTGGCCATCGAGTCGTATGTTGATGCCAGATGTAGCCGCCTTTGCGGGAACACCGCCGATCCATTTGGCAAATTTCGTTTCCAGCGAATTGCTGGGATCGATTATTGAGACTCTAGTATCTGTAATTCCTCTCAGTGACAGAGTCTTCCTGACTTCATCTAAGACCGACCTAACTTGCTCTTTGGGGCCTGTTGCAAGTATGAAGATCGGCCGATTAACATTCCCTTGCTGAATAACTTTCCCGTTGGCTCCAAAAACATTGCCGCTGAATGGAGCTTTCATGCCCAGGATTCCTGCGCTGGCACCCTTGTCAAGATCAGGCCGAATCCTTGCAAGCAACGAGGAGATGTCACTTTGGTTGACCTCTAGGTCACTGACAAGAAGCCTGAGGGGCAGCAAATTGACCTCTCTATTGATTGTCCAAAGAGTTTCCAGGCTTGACGCTACCGGCCGATACCCTTCACAACCAATGAAGAAACAGGGATTCGTGGCTTGCGTTACCGATCCACTTAGCGGTCCCTCCGCAACACCTGCTCCTATGCGGAAAGTGATTGGCTGGAGCCCCTCCAGAAGAATTCCTTGGCTGATGGATTGAAGTAAGCGTGGCCACACATTCTTGTTCGCTTGGGCATACCCAAGCATTGAGCCGCTGCCATCAATTCCCACTAAAACCTTTTTGCCAAAGGGCTTTTTCGCCGATTGTTGTGTTTGTTGCCTAGGTACTGCAGTTAGCCCAGAGCTGCAGGGTGGGAGCTTTGCTCCACATCCAGCAAGCATGATAACTGCTGCCCCAGGCGTTAGCAACCGCAGTGCGCCTAAGACTGGGAAGGCAGTCTTTGCTAAGCCTTCATCAGTAAATCGAGTTCGTATTGATTTTGTAGCCCTTTCCATTTCGCGTAGATGATGGCTTGGCTGCCGTCTATGTTGACAGCCGTATTTGATATGGATCTTGCTGATCCCTCTATTGCTGCATTTTTGCGCACCATATTGGTGGTGTCCATTGGCGATTAATGCGCCTGAGCATTTCTGCGCTGCAGCGCATCTCCTCTTTGCAAAGCGAGGCCTGGTGGATGAACTTCATCCCTTCTGCTATCCCTTCACTGGTGGCGGCGTAGTCGGGGTCGATTTGTTTGCCGGGCAGTCGAGCAACGCTGCGGCTTTGTTTTTCCAGCTTGGTGAGTAGCACCTGCTCGTGGCGCAGGCCATCATCAAACAGCTGCTGCTCCAGCTCACTCCTCGCTGGCCTGTTGCCTTCAAAAAGCTTCTGCGCCTGCAGCTTTTCCCACCAGGCCCGGACCACTGGGCTTATGCAGAACAGCGAAAGACGGCTTGGCGTGATCAGGCGGGAGGGCATGGCGCACATTCACTCCCATCAGATTGGCAATTGATGAACTCCAGCGCATCCCCCAATTGAGGGATTTGTCCTTTTCTGATGCCAGTGAAATGCCAATAGCACTTGGTAATGGATGAAGCGTATTTGCTTCTGAGCTACCCAAAGACTTCGCGAATGATTTCGTGCGATCGGAAGCGGTGATGGTCGGCATACGTGCGCCGCAGCATGTCTTCTGAAGTTGAGAGCAGACCTGCGATCTGAAGTAAGTCCAACTGCTTGACCTCCAGTAGTCGTCTTGCCGCGTTATGGCGCAGTGTGCGGAGGCCAATTAGATCGCGGTCTTCTTTCAAGCCTTTTTCATCCGAGAGTTCCCGCCAAATCCAGCCATGCACGGCACCAAGCTCCTGCTCTGTCCTTCTTTGCTGATCCTGAGTGGGCTTCTCGTCCCAAGGGCTTGCTGCGAGGCGAAGTCGCTCGGGTGGTTCTTGTAGGCGTTGAGGCCCGACGCTCTCTAAAAGTTCACGCCAAGACGGGCAGAGGTTGGCGGGGCGGTTCCTGCCCCGTTTGTTGTCTTGGCAGCGCACGTAGCTGCCAACGGCTACTTCGACACTGCCTTTCTTTTTCCACATCAACTCAGAGGACATCACCATGGATCCTCTTGCGCCTGTGAGGGCGACCCAGGATGTGAGCCATGCCGCGGCGTGAGCAAGTTCAGACGACTTGGCTCGATCCCAGAGCGACAGGATCACTCTTTCCACCTCAGTTGGCTCAACAGGTTTTCCTTGCCCTGCAGCTGGTTCCTTGTAAGCGTTTTCTTGACCCGGATTCAGTCTCTTCCCATCTGTCGCGATATCGAACAAGAGGCATGCTGCAGAGATTGCATCGCGCCGGCTTCTGGCTTCTGCTGGCCAAAGTTGGATCCATTTCAGTAGGTCTTCACGGCTGGTGGCTCGACAGTTCTGATCGCTTAGCCATTGCACGCAGGATTTAAGCCATTTCACCCTTCGCGAAGCATGTTTCTCGGAATTCCCCGAGGCTTCGATTCGGTTCAGTGCGTGCCGCTGGTAAACGCCCAATGAGCTTCCGACTGGCCCGCCTGCGTTGCGCCTGAGGTCTTTGTCGAAGTTGGCCAGTGCCTGGTCGACTGCTCTAGAGATCGCGACGTCGGGATCTTCGTAGGTGGAGGTCAGCTTCAGCCACTTCTGATCTCCAGATCCGTCAGCGCGTGTGTTGAAGGAGAGGTAGATCAGCTCTTCTCCAGAAGGCCTTGTTTTCCGTCTTAACGAGAGTCCGTATCGATCAGAGTGAATTGGCCGGAGATACTGGGAGAGTCGCTTCAGCCTTGCGCTGTTGCGGCGTTGCCCAGTCGACTCTGTCATTTAGGGACAACGTGGCATGCGCGCCAATTTTATCCCTGAAATGTCCCTAAAACTACTTGCACAAGGTTTTGCCCACATGCACAAAAAGAGTCCATGGAACAGCTGATCTAAGTGATGGCAGGCGATCTGAGTGCAACTGAGGGCATCTCGCCAGAGGACCAAAGCTGGCCTTGGTGGCCGCTGCTGCCGTTGTATCCGTATGGCCGCCGTTCCACTCACTTTGAAGAG
>CATBLW010000167.1 GCA_949486985.1 Prochlorococcus marinus str. MIT 9215 | reverse complement strand
ATCCCTGAACTGAGTTCTGAATCCACAACTTGGCCTTTGGATGGTTTCTGAAGGCTCAGTGGGTTTGATCTGTTCAATTTTCGCAGCTATCGAAGCTGCGAAAACAAGTAGCTTCTGCAACGACAGCCCTGGTTACCCGATTTTGGTTATGCAAATCGGCCAAGGTCCTGGCAACGCGAAGCAGCCTTAGGCCACTACGGGCGCTCAGTTTGCGGCAGTTGAGCACTTGTTCCCATAAAGCCAGGGCGTTGTCATCAACTTGGCCGATGCAGCCCAAGTCTTTTGCGGAAAGATCACGATTGCTGATGCCGTTTGGATTTCTTGCAAGCATCCGCTCTCTTGCTTGCAGGACTTCCGCGGCACCGATCGATTGAGATTCAGTCAACTCGACGCTTGTGTTTTGGCTAACGGCTTGACGCAGCTGAGCTGCGGGCAGGCGCTCGAGTCGCAGCTGCACATCGAGGCGATCCAATAGGGGGCCTGAGATTCGGCTCCAGTAACGCTGTCGTTGGGATTGGGTGCAGCGGCAAGGATGGGAAGGGTCTCCATGCCAGCCACATGGACATGGATTTGTTGCCGCTACCAGGGTGATTTGGCAAGGGAAGACGCATTTGTGTCTTGCTCTACTGAGCAAGAGCAGACCGTCCTCCAGCGGTTGCCGCAGTTGGTTGAGAACATGGGGTGGAAATTCGGCGAGTTCATCGAGAAACAACACCCCACCATGGGCAAGGCTTAACTCTCCGGGCTTGGGGTTGGCACCCCCACCCAGTAGTGCGGCGGCTGAGCAGCTGTGATGGGGAGCACGGAAAGGCCTTCCTTGCAGCAACTTTTGCGTGTTTGAAAGCACGCCTGCTACTGAGTGAATATGCGTGATTTCGAGAGCCTCTTTGGGCGTTAACAGGGGCAATAGCTGCGGCAAATGTTTTGCCAAAAGGGTTTTCCCGCAGCCAGGGGGACCCACCATTAACAAGTGATGGCCACCAGCAGCGGCTAAGGCGAGGGCTGTTTTACCCATGGAACAACCCAGTACGGAAGGCAGGTTGTGTTTTGGCTCCTCTGCATGCTCTTGGCTTTCCGGCACCATCCCGAGTTGTTTTTGGGGCCACGGTTTGGGCTGCCTAAGACGATTCACCAGTTCTTCAAGGGAACTGGCAGCTTGAACGGTTAATCCAGGAACAAGACTCGCTTCGGCGGCATTCGCGGTTGGCACCACTAATGCTCTGGCCTTGTTCGCTGCAGCCAGGCTTGCAATGGCCAGGATCCCTCTGCAGGGGCGCAGGCTGCCATCAAGGCCCAGCTCTCCAGCGCACCAGAGATTGTTAAGCAAAGGGCCATCAAGCTGGCCACTCGCTACCAGTAGGGCTAAGGCGATGGGGAGATCAAACGATGGCCCCTCTTTGCGCAGATCAGCGGGGGCGAGGTTGACGACCACGCGAACCAAGGTGCCGCGAAAGCCACTGTTGCGAAGTGCAGCTCTGACCCGCTCGCGGGACTCTTGAACAGCTGCATCTGGCAACCCAACCAGTTGTAATCCAGGCAGTCCAGGGGCCAAATCCACTTCCACCGTGACGGCATGGGCTTCAAGGCCCTGAAGGGAAGCGCTCAGGCAACGTGCCAGCATTTGTGATCAGACGGTGCATGGAATTCATGCCCCAGCCGTCCCATTCCATTGCTGCGACTGCTATGGCTGGCGACACTGTTTTTGGCCGCATCTTGTGTGGCGAAATCCCTTGTGATGAGGTCTATAGCGATGATCGTTGCTTGGCCTTTCGCGACATTGAGCCTCAGGCACCGGTTCATGTGCTGGTGATTCCCCGCAAACCTTTGGCAGGTTTGTTTGCTGCTGAAGGCGAGGATGCAGAACTATTGGGGCATTTGCTGCTCGTCGCAGCCAAGGTGGCCAAGCAGGAAGGCCTTGAGCACTTCCGCACTGTTATCAATACGGGGGCTGAGGCTGGCCAAACTGTTTTCCACCTACATGTTCATGTGATTGGTGGGCGTCCCCAGGCCTGGCCTCCCGGTTGAGGCTGGAACTGGCAAGAATGGCGCCATGACAACCACGACCAGGAAGGGCCCTCTTAAGGGGCTTTCTTATCAGCTCGGCAAGTTTCAGAGACTGGCTCAGCCTTTCTTCTTGCCGCTCGACCAAGCCAACGGATGGCAATTTATTGGGCTTCTGCTTGCACTGATCTTTTGTGTTGGTGGAGTTGTTCTCGTTGCATTAACAGGGCTGATTGCAGCCTTTGAACGTCTTCAGCCAGCTCTGACGGAGAACTATTTCGGCGGCGTTGCCGGCACGATCAAGATGATTTGGTCGAGCTGGTGGGGATGGGCATTTTCTGGCTTGTTCGTGATTGGTGCTGGCAGTTTCTTTGCCATGCGTCAGCAGTTGCGGCATAAACGCTGGCTGCATTGGTTGATGCTTGCAGTCATTGTTTTGATGCTTTTGGCGGTTAATGGGATTAATGCGGGGATTGGATTTATTGCTAGGGATCTAACCAATGCTCTTGTCGAGAAAGAAGAGAGCGGCTTCTATCGCATTCTAATTATTTATGCTTGTTGCTTTGTTGTTGCGCTTCCAATAAGAGTCTCGCAGATATTTTTTACATTAAAGCTTGGAATTGTGTGGCGTGATTGGTTGTCTCGGAGTTTGATTGCAGACTTCATGAGCAACCGTGCTTATTACGTTCTGGATCCTAATGATGAGCAGGCTACTGATGTTGATAATCCCGATCAGCGGATTACGGATGATACGCGCTCATTTACGGCCCAGAGTCTTCAATTCACTCTGGGTGTGTTCGATGCGCTTCTTGCATTTTCTTTGAACATACTTATTTTATGGAGCATTAGTACGACGCTGACTCTTTCTCTGTTCGGATATGCGTTCTTCGCGACCGCTGTTTTGGTTTTCGCAGGTAGAAAGTTGGTCAAAATTAATTTTGACCAGTTGCGCTATGAGGCTGATTTTAGGTATGGACTTGTCCATATCCGTAATAATGCCGAATCGATTGCTTTTTATTCAGGTGAAGAGCCCGAGAAGGAGGAGACGCAAAGAAGGCTTGGGTCTGTGGTGAAAAACTTTAATCTGTTGATTGTTTGGCAGGTTGTTATTAGTGCCATGCAGAGATCGTCGACATACGCAGGAGTCTTCTTCCCATACGTGATCATGGCGATCCCGTACTTTGCGGGAGAAATTGATTATGGAAGTTTCATTCAAGCTAGCTTTGCTTTTAATATGGTTGAGGGCTCGCTGTTCTTTGTTGTTAATAGGATTGATGATTTGGCTCAATTTACGGCCGGAGTAAGTCGATTAGAAGGTTTTCAGTCAAAGGTTGAGAAAATCAGTCGAAAGACGGCTGTTATTGATGTGCCGAATTCTTCTCCTAGAAATTCTATCCTGATTCAGCATGCTGATCTTTATGCGCCTAATGGAGGTCAGCCCATTATTCATGACCTAAGTATTAATGTTGAGGAGTCAGACAAGCTTCTTGTCGTTGGTCCATCAGGTTGTGGCAAAACCTCATTGCTTCGCATGATTAGTGGGCTTTGGAGTCCCCGCAAAGGCACTGTTGAGCGGCCGAGTTCAGGGGATTTGTTATTTATTCCTCAGAAGCCATATATGATTTTGGGCTCTCTTCGTGAGCAGCTTTGTTATCCTGCAGATGAAGATCGCTTCAGTGAAGATCAGCTTAAATCGGTATTGGAAGAGGTGAAGCTTGATCAGATTGTTGAGCGTTATCCAAATCTTGATGTCAAGCAAGATTGGCCGCGAATTCTTTCTTTGGGAGAACAGCAGCGATTGGCATTTGGTCGTTTGCTTTTAAATGCTCCTCGCTTTGTTGTCCTAGATGAAGCGACAAGTGCTTTGGATGTCAAGATCGAAAAGCATCTCTATAAACTTCTGAAGGAACGGGATCTTTCTGTTATCAGTGTCGGGCACCGTTCGACCCTGATCGACTTTCATGACTCCGTGCTGCAACTTGTAGGGAATGGCGACTGGCGCTTGATCCCAGCCACCAGTTATGACTTTGATCAACCCTGAGCTTGTTTGATGATGCCGCCCAACCAAGATCTATCAGGTGAGCAGGTTGCTCAAGAGCCAGCAGAATCCAGCTCCAAGAGTTCAGAGCTTTCAGGAGTTAATCCTTCAGGTGAACAGTCTTCAGGTGAAAAGCCTTTAGAAGGGCAGCCTTCACATGCTGAGCCCTCGCTAACGAGTGCAACCACAGGAGACCTCCCTGCCTTTGGCTGGAGTGCCTATGCGGAACGGGTGAATGGACGTTTCGCGATGGTTGGTTTGGCGGCTGTGCTGTTCATCGAGGCGTTGAGTCGCGATAGTTTTCTGCATTGGGCTGGTTTGGTGCCCTGAACTGGTTGTTCGTTGGTTTGATCAACCTGGCAAGCGGATGAGGTCAACATCCCATCGACCATCGCGACTGACCTGAACCGCAAGTATCCGTCCAGAACCATTGAGGCTGACTTGGCGCGGCACTCCTTTGGGATTCAGTTCCAGTCGCTGAACGCTTCCGAGACTGCGGCGATATAGCAACAGTTCAGTTTGGTCGGCATGTTGTTGCACGACAGCGAGCCTTTCGCCGTCTGCGCTGACGCTGACGCTGATCGGTTGGGCATCCGGTCGGTTGAGACCTGGTAGAGGAACGGGTCGGCGATTGCGGAGATCGATCAGTTCAATTCTTTCTCTGCCTTGGCGATTGCTGAGAGTGACTAGCCAGAGCTGACCCAGGGAAGGTTCACGATGGCTGCTGGCGGATTGACGGAGTGTTCCATTGAGATCCTGCCTCGGCTTGAGCGCTCTGTTCTCACATGCGGTCATGCTCATGCCAACAAGTCCCGTGGCAACAACCACCATGCAGATCTCAAATGGCCGCATACTGCGGTAGGTCTTGCTCATCGCTGCAGCTCTGTTGAAGGGGTTGATTGGCGTAGTCCTCCTGGCCTGTCTGATTCGAGCGTCTGAGATAGGTCGAAGATTTCTACGCGCCATTGGCCCTGATCAGCCACTTGCAGAGCGATTTGGCGAGCATCTGGTGACAGGCTTAGGCGCACAGGATCCCTTCCTCCTGGCAGAGGCAGGGGATGCGCTTTCCCGCTGAGTCGGTCTTCGATGATGGCCAGCCTTCGATTGCCTCTTTGGGTGATTAAGGCCAGGTAGCGTCCATTCCAGCTCAGGGATGGTGAGCTATGCGGTTGATGACGAGAGAAATGGCGTAGGGGCAGGATCTTGCCATTGCGAAGATCGCGAAGCTGAACAGTTGGTCGACCACGCTGATCAACAATCACGGCAAGCCTTTCCCCATTGCCACTGATTGCTGGATCTTGCTGGCTGCGTTGCAGCAGCCCTCCTGGCGCACGTTCCACTCTGGTGGCACAGCTCGTCAGGCTGAGGCAGGCAATAAGCAGAACGAGCTGTCGCAAGTTGTTTGGGAAACCTTTCAGTTAGGTGATTTAGTCGTCGAAACGAGACGTGTTATCGCGGGGTCTTGAGCTGCGAGGGGATTGCCGTGGATTTGGATTTGGAGTTTGACTTGGAGATGGATTTGGAGCTGAGCTGGGAGCTGAACGAGGCGATGGTGCCTCTGCTGCAGAGGGATTGACGCTGCCGCCAGTCGAGCTGCCGCTGGAAGGACTGCCAGGAGATCTCGTTGGTCTTGATTCTCTTGGCCTTGAGGCTGCAGGCCTGGATCCGGTTGGTCTCGATCCAGCAGGCGAAAACGCTGCGTCTTCCGCTTCAGGACGCATTGGTGTCCCCTGGGGGACTCCGGAACGTCCTGTGGATGAGTATTGATCTCGACCGGTTGGTCTATCGCTTGGTCGTGCTTGGTTCCCTTCAGAAGGACGACCTGATGCTTGTTGATTGGCTGCAGGGCGGCTGCCCCGACGCTGTTCTTGGCGGACGCTGCGGCGTTCTCCAAAGTTGGATCGGTTGTCAGCAGGCTCGTCTTGTCTGCCGAATCGGGCCATGCGCCGCGAGCGCTCGTTGTCAGGGCTCCAGGCTTCCTCCTCTCCGCCGTCGCTGCTGCTGCGCCGACGACTTTCTGCTTGTTCTGGGATCGCTGCTCTGGATGCTCTTCTCGGGCGGTAGAAGTCTTCTTCAGGACGATCTGCTTGGTCGCCATCGCGACTGGTGAAGCGCCGTCTTAGAGGTTGGGGTTCTTCAAAGCGGTCGTATTGATCGTCATTCCAACCACCCCTTGGCCCACCTGCTGGAACTCGCTCCGGAGCGGGTTCATCATCGAAATAGGAGGAGCGACGTGCCTGTTCCGTCGCCACACCTCTTAAACGCACACTTTCGTAGGCGAAAAATACTGTCGTTCCAGCGAGCAAGAATTGGCCGAATTGCAGGATCGGATCGAGCCGCCACCCCTGAAAGAAAAGAATTCCTCCACAAAGCAGGCCAATGGCCGCGAAAAATACGTCGTAATCGCGGGCTAGGGCTGGCTTGAACGAGCGCATGAAGTACAGAGCCGCTCCGCCCACGGCAAGCACGATTCCAACAATGCTTGCCCAATTGAGACTGGCATTGACCACAGATGCGCCCCCTGAAAACGCTGAAGATGAGGCTGATAAATAGCCTCGATGATCTTCAGTCTACGAAGAGCGCCAGGGGGTGTCTTAGAGCTTGCGGTCAACCCTGTCCGCTTGGCTGACGAGAATGAGTCCAACTGTGGCGGGCACCACCACAATCACAGCGCCCCATAAGAGGCTGGTCAGGAAGCTGGCTAAGGATGGCGTCATAGCAGTGGAGCTGACTGTTGCAAGACCTTACTGATCCTAGAGATCAACAGTGGCTTTCTACGATGGAGGCACTGATGCTTTGAGCTTTGTGACGAGCCTGCTGGTTGAGATGTTGCCATCAATCCATTTCTTACTGGCACTTTCACTGGCTGCCTGGACATTGACATTCTTGTTTCGGATCGTGCTCAGTTGGTATCCACAGGTCAATCTCAGTCAGGGTTTTTGGCCATTGATTGCTTGGCCAACTGAGCCATTGCTGGCCATGACAAGGCGCGTTGTGGCGCCGATCGGTGGGGTTGATGTAACGCCGGTGATCTGGTTTGGCCTGATCAGTTTGATCCGCGAGCTTTTGGTGGGGCAGCAGGGTTTGATTTCACAAATGCTGATGAACAGCAAGGCCATCGGTTGATCAATATTTGATCTCGACTCTGAGCTGATAGGCCAGATATCCCTAGCTCGCCATCCCTAGCTCGCTATCGCTAGGGGAGCATGTCTTGTTCGACAAACTTGGTATGCACATCGCCGTCTAGGAATTCTTGCCGTTGCAGGAGCTCGAGGTGGAATTCAACCGTTGTAGGAATCCCTGTCACTGCGCATTCGTTGAGGGCCCGTTGCATGCGTTTGAGGGCTGCATTGCGGTCATGCCCCCAGACGATCACCTTGCCAATGAGCGAGTCATAGAAGGGCGGAATGTCATAGCCGGTGTAAACGTGGCTATCGACGCGTACACCGGGGCCGCCAGGCGGTAGCCAACCAGTAATACGGCCTGGAGATGGGCGAAAGTTGTGACTGGCATCTTCAGCATTGATCCGACATTCGATGGCATGGCCACGGATCTGAAGATCCTCCTGCTTGAAGCTGATTGGATCGCCGCCGGCGATGTGGAGTTGTTCGGCAATTAAATCAATGCCTGTAACCATTTCAGTGACGGGATGCTCCACTTGAATTCGGGTGTTCATTTCCATGAAATAGAACTCGCCATGGCGATCGAGGAGGAACTCAACAGTTCCAGCCCCCTCGTACTTGATGCTTTTGGCCGCGGCTACTGCAGCTTCGCCCATGCGCTTGCGCAGCTCTTGATTTAGTGCGGGGCTTGGCGATTCTTCCAGCAGCTTTTGATGACGGCGCTGGATGGAGCAATCACGCTCGCCGAGGTGAACAACGTTGCCATGTCGATCCGCTAGCACCTGCACTTCAACGTGGCGCGGGCGGTCGATGAATTTTTCCATATAGAGCCCAGGATTGCCGAATGCGGCTTCGGCTTCGCCCTGCGCTGCCTTGAACAAGTTCTCCAGCTGGTCTGGCTGGTTCACCAAACGCATGCCACGGCCACCGCCACCAGCAGTGGCTTTGATCATCACTGGATAGCCCATCTTTGCGGCTAATCGAGAAGCTTCCTCTGGGCCAGATAGCAAGCCCTCACTACCTGGCACCGTGGGGACACCAACTTTTTGCATCGTTGCTTTAGCTGTTGATTTATCCCCCATCGAGCGGATGGCATGCGGGGATGGACCAACAAACGTGATGCCGTGATCCCGACAGATTTCTGCGAAGCGGTCGTTCTCGGCCAAAAACCCATAGCCGGGATGAATGGCATCCACTCCTCGTGACGTTGCAGCCGCGAGAATGTTTGGAACGTTTAGATAGCTTTTGCTGCTTGGGGCATCGCCCACGCAGACGGCTTCATCAGCCAACTGAACATGCAGTGCGTTGCGATCAACGGTGCTGTACACCGCCACAGTGGCGATATCGAGCTCACGGCAGCTACGCAAAATCCTGAGGGCAATTTCGCCACGGTTTGCGATTAGAACTTTGCCGATGGACATCCGGCAGTATCCAGGCTTTGGGCGGATCGTATCAGCGGTTCAGTCCGGAGCCTTCGCTGAAGGTCTGAACCGCTGAAGCGTTGGCCGGTATGATCCTCCATCGACGAAGCCCGAGAGGTGGAGTCGCCAACGCGGATGTGGTGGAATTGGTAGACACGCACGTTTGAGGGGCGTGTGGCTTCGGCCTTGCGAGTTCAAGTCTCGCCATCCGCATTTTTTTCTTACAACTTGACGTCAATCCCTCCAGCAGCCAGGCAGGACGCATCGCTGGGGGTGGTGTTTGTTTCCAATGGACCTGGTGAGCTGGCGACCTGGGTCAGGCCTCTTGCAGAGAATTTGCACAAGAGGATTTTGATGCGTCCTCGCATCAGTCAATCGCAGGTATCCATGCGACTGGTGTTGGTGCCATGTCCGAATGCCACAGGGCATGAAGCTGACGTGGCACGCCAATGGAATCAATTTGAGCAGATCACAACAGCGAAATGTTTCTGGGATTTATTGCTTCGTCCGCGTCGTTATGGGCCATGGCCAGCGAAGGGTGTGGTCGTTTTCCTAGGTGGCGACCAGTTTTGGAGTGTGCTGCTTTCGGCAAGGCTGGGCTATCGCCACATCACTTATGCGGAATGGGTGGCTCGCTGGCCTGGTTGGAATGACCGCATTGCAGCGATGTCTCCCCAGGTGAAGGAACAGCTCCCGAATCGTTTTCGGGAGCGCTGCATTGTTGTGGGTGACTTGATGGCGGACTTGTCTTGTTTGGCTAAGGCTGATGCTCCTCTGCCACCAGGTCAGTGGGTGGCACTGATGCCTGGCTCCAAATTGGCGAAGTTGTGCGTCGGGGTTCCTTTTTTGCTTGAGGTTGCTGATCGTCTCGCCAAATTGCGACCAGGTTGTCGTTTTTTGTTGCCCGTCGCTTCAACAACCAGTGTTGCGGAGTTGCAAGGCTTCACCAGCTCCAGCAATCCGATTGCGGCGGCCTATGACTCTGCAATCGCAACGGTGACCCAGCCTGAGGCGGGTCAGTCATGGCGAAGGATGTTCACAGCCGCTGGCACGGAGATCTACCTGCAAGAGGATCATCCAGCCCATGGTCCTCTCAGCCAGTGTGATCTGGCACTCACCACGGTTGGGGCCAATACAGCAGAGCTCGGCGCTCTGGGTGTGCCGATGATTGTGATTGTGCCCACCCAGCATTTAGCTGTGATGCAGGCCTGGGATGGTGGCTTCGGCTTGCTGGCCCGTTTACCTGGTTTGCGATGGTTTCTTGGGCTGTTGCTCAGTGCCTGGAGGATGCGTCACCATGGCTTGCTTGCTTGGCCGAATATTTCAGCGGGACGCATGGTTGTTCCAGAGAGGGTGGGCAGGATTACGCCTGAGCAGATAGCTGAGGAGGCTGCAGGTTGGCTCGCGTCACCTGAGCGACTCAAAGGTCAACAAGATGATCTTCGAAGCCTGAGAGGGCAGCCTGGGGCTGTTGCCGCATTGGCTCAGGAGGTTCGCAATTTGTTGCCAAGAGCTCTTGGTGATGCCTAGGGCATCTCAAGGACCTTTGGTTTTTGTTTAGGGTCAAAGCTGAGCATTGAGAAGCCTTTCGTTATGTCCAGTCCTGGCTCTACTTCTGGTTCTTCTTCTTCCTACGAGAGCGGCGAAAGGGTTCAGAAATCGCCTGAAGAATGGCAGTCAAAATTGAGTTCTGAGCAATATCAGGTTGCTCGTCAAGGTGGAACAGAGCGAGCTTTTACGGGGGCTTACTGGAATAACAAAGCCAATGGCATGTATTCCTGTGTTTGTTGTGATGCTCCCCTGTTTAGTTCTTCTACAAAGTTTGATTCAGGCACAGGTTGGCCAAGCTTTTGGGACGGGGT
>CATBLW010000166.1 GCA_949486985.1 Prochlorococcus marinus str. MIT 9215 | reverse complement strand
CCAAGCATTGAATTCCAAACATTGAATTCCAAGCATTGAATGCTTGTGGCGAGAGAAACGATTCAAGTTGCCTCTTCTTGGCGAATTTCAGCCTTTGCTTCTTGCCAGAGAGCTTCGAGTTCAGCGAGGGTGCGATCTGAAAGGTTGCCTTCGAGAGCGGCTTCAACACGAGAGAAGCGATCGAGAAATCGCTGATTGGTGCCAGCTAGGCCTTCCTCCGGGCAAAGGCCACACCAGCGGCCCACATTGACGAGTGTGAACAGCGCATCACCCAGTTCTGTTTGGGCATGAACCTTGTCGCCGCTAGCGATGGCTTGCTTCAGTTCATCCAGCTCCTCGTCCACTTTCTCCCAAACGCCTTCGATGGTTTCCCATTCGAAGCCTGCAGCTGCGGCTTTGCGGGAGATGGTCATCGCACCAGCAAGGGCTGATTGGGAGCGCACCTTTTTTCGCAGACGATCGCTGAGCGGCTGAGTTGAGGGGCTGCTGTTGGCTTGCTCGCTGAGTTTGATCGCTTCCCAGGTTTCTTTGACGGCTTCACTGTTGCTTGCTGTTTCTCCCGCGAATACATGCGGGTGACGACGAATCATTTTTGCGCTGATTCCACGGACAATGTCGTCAAAGTTGAAGCGGTTTTGTTCGCTTGCGATCTGTGCATGCAGCACCACTTGCAGCAGCAGATCACCAAGTTCTTCGCAGAGATGCTTGTCATCGTTTTGACGGATCGCATCGGCCACCTCATGGGCCTCTTCAAGCACGTAGGCAATTAATGAGGCATGGGTTTGCTCCAAATCCCAGGGACAGCCCCCCTGTGGATCACGCAGTTGGGCGACAACGTTGAGCAGCTGTCCAATCGCTTCTGACTTGGGCGTATTGAGATCGGCGGCCATGGCCGTGGAGCAGGAATGGTTACCTTCTCATCGATGCCGCCAACGTTGCCATTCAACCGGTAGCGGATCGCCATCTTGAATCAGATGCAGCCAAACGCTGGCTTCCAGACCCAGCAGTAGTGCCCAGGCTGCCTGTGGCTCTCGCTTGAGCAGTTCAATCAGTGTTTGGGCCATGTTGAGCGGTGTTGGCAAACCGAGCGGCTGCAAGATCAGCAACATCAAGCTGCACCAGACCATCAGATAAGCCAGCCGTAGAGCTGTTCCGATCAGTGGTCCGTGAGAGAAGACAGATCGATGGGGAATCAGTTTGCGGTAAGGCCACCAAAGCGTTTTCAGTATTCCCCAGCGCTTCAGGGCCCTGGACTGGGTATCGAGGTCAGGAGAGAGCCAAAGCCCACCGATTGCAAAGGCGAAACCGCCGATGAGGCCATTGGCAGGATTCAGCAACAAACCCAGAATCAGCCCAAATGGCAGGCTCCATAAGCGTGTTGCCTTGTCGTGATCACGGCCGGAGGCCATTTTTTGCCTGTTCTACCGGCTCACCATGCCGCGTTGGGGCACAATTGGCTGCATCGGGCGATTAGCTCAGCGGTAGAGCGCCTGCCTTACAAGCAGGATGTCCCTGGTTCGAAACCTGGATCGCCCATT
>CATBLW010000165.1 GCA_949486985.1 Prochlorococcus marinus str. MIT 9215 | reverse complement strand
GGGCCATGACGTGCAGGTGCAACTCATTTCCATGGAGCCAGACCCACTGCCAGCGGACTCAGCCCCTCTGGAAATTAGCGAGCTCACCCCACCCCTATTAAGACGCCAAGTGTGGTTGACCTGTGGTCCTCATACCCTGGCTTGGGCTGAGAGTTGGTGGAATCAAGAAGCAGCAGAGCTTCATCTCAAGAATCGGCATCAACCCATCTGGCGCAGTCTCACCCAAGGCCGTTCCGAACTATTTCGTGAAGTGGATGGACTGGCTCTTGTCGAAGGCGATTGGCTCGAAGAAGGATTCGGGCAGCAAGGCCCCTTCTGGAGCCGGCACTATCGCTTCTTTCGCCACGAACAGGAACTAACCGTGATCCGCGAAGTGTTTAGCCCGATGCTGGAAATGTGGCTAGGGCCAGCACCACGACAAGCGCTTGACATCAATTCATGAATTGTCTTGCCATTTTCTCGATATTCGAGCTTGACAACTTGCTATTTGATGTGCATTCGAGAAGATGGCCGCAGTGTTCATCCCGCCAATGGCACCCTCCGCAACCTGGTTGAGCCTCACCGATCTCGGACGCATCTACGGCATCTCAGCCATCCATTGCGGTCGAGCTCTTCAACAGCAGGGTTGGCGTGATCGGCATGGACGTCCAACGCCAGGCGCCATTGAAGCCGGTGCCGCCTTCAACCATGGGGCCCATCACACGCCACGGGCTGCCTTATGGAACGCGCAAATCTGCAGCGCTTTGCTTGAGAAAACCGGTTATCAGCAAGTGAGTCGATCACTACAAATCGAGCAATGGGTTCAACTGCTGGAGGCCATGGAACAGGGCTGTCCCTCGATCAATGCGACAGCAGAGCAAATGGCCGAAGAACTACCTGATGAACTGGTCGTTGATGTCAATCATGAACTTGCTCAGCGCGGATGCCCCTTCCGCGCAGCCGGAACATCGCAGAAAGCTCGCCGGACCTGCAGTGCAGCAGCCTAAGAAAACTGGACGTTTTTAATGACGCCTGCGGCTGGAGCGAGGCAAGGGCCTTCTCCCAAGTCGTTGCGACGAGCTGTCTGAACGTCGGCTGTCTGAACGAACACTGTCTGAGCGACGGCTGTTAACTGCCCCGCTGTTAACTGACCCGCCATCAATTGAACCGCCATTCAAGGCTGCATCTGGACCTGCTCCATCTAGACCTATCGGTTCTGATGCCTGCCGCTGCCAGCGGTCGACCTTAAACGTGGACTCATCTGGCCAGTCCTGATGATCGACATCTGCAGCCAACGAAGCTGGGGCAGGAGGGATTAACGGAGTAGCCCTGCGAGAGATGGCATCCAACGGTCGCTTACCACTTGCCGTCATCGGCTGAGACAGCTGTTGATCTTGGTGCTGGTTTTGATGCTGATTTTGCTGTTGATGCTGAGCAGCCTGCACATTCGCCTGCGAATCGGTCTGCCAAGGCTCCAGCCAGTCATCATCCTCTTCCAGAAACCAATCGATCTTGTCGCCAACCCAACGACCAACCGATTCCAGCCTTGGCGTCGATCCCCGAGCTGCACGCTCAGCACCACGCTGGCCAGGGCGAGTTCCTGCAACACCATCAACCAATTGACGTCCCGTCTTGAGCCATTGATCGAAGCGACGATCCAAGGGCTCACGTGACCTTTGACGGCGTTGACGACGAACATCCATCGTTCGACGTTACCGGCGCCGGCGCTGCAACCACTGTTCTCGTCGCCAACCGATCAAAGCAATCGATACACCACTGAGCTGAAATACCCAGAGAAACAAATCCACGTCAATCCTCCAGAGATGCTGGCTCATAGACGAGCACACAGCTGGCATGCCAGCTACCACCATGGTGCCGGTCGCAACACTGCCTGCAGGCAGCCTTCTTCATCCGCCGCCGATAAGGAGAGCGACGGCCGCAACAAGGACACACCGCCCACCACCTTGGCGGCGTAATCGGCACGGGGAACTGATGCCTCACACTCAGCTGAAATTCATTCTGAGCAGCATTAATCGCCGCCATTCGGGCATGAAAATGAGGGCCATGCCCCTCGCGCACATGCAAAACAAGATCAATCCAGGCATGAATCATCTCGTGGCAAAGCGTGCTCTCCGTCGCGCTCTGAGGCAGAGGTTCCAACAAAGGGCGAGAAAGAACGATTTCGCTGCCCTGCCCTCCAGCAGCAGCAAGCAGCGGCCCGCGTCGATAAAAACCAGCTGTTTTGCGTAAGCGCCCATCGCTCCACCTCACAGCCAGCAGCGGCTGAGATCCCTGCACCAGCGAGCCACTGAAATGTTCACGATTGAACCGATGAAATAGCGGCAGCAATGGAACCAGAGGCATAGAAGAGTCGGGATCAGACGACTTGCTGAGTCAGGGCTGTCAGTCCCTACACAAAAGAGCAAGCTGACAAACACTTTTACTGATGATGGTCAGTCAGTATCTTGAGTCAATTGCATAGAGCCGATGGATCTGGGCCTGGCACGGGAATTCGGATTTAAGGCACTACTGGCCGGAGCTGGAGCCCTGCTTCTCTTCTGGTCGATCACAGCCATCAGGCTGGTGATCAGTGCCAGAGGCATCAATCCACTCATCAAGCAATTCTTCACTCAAGTGGCGGCAGGCCGGATCGATGCTGCCTTCCTACTGACGACCAAAACGTATCGGCAACATGTCAACCGGGCCCAATTCATCCGCTTCCTGGCCAGCCTCAAACTCAACCGCTATCGCAATCTCAAATCCGGGCGGCCAAGACTCCAAGAAGGCCAGATCATCCTGACGATCAAACTCATCGCCGAGAACAAAGATGAGTTACGCCTTGACTTCACCTTTAACAAGGTCGATGACAGCTGGCGCATCGACCGCATCGTGCCACTCAATACCTAAAGCCCATTTCATTGATCACTTGCGGTGAGCCCAACATCGAGACCGCCTACTAAACGAGCGCATGAGCTGCGCAGCCTGCTCAATCAGGCCGCTCATGCCTACTACGTGCTTGATGCACCGGTTATGGAGGACGTCATCTATGACCGCCTCTATCGAGAACTGATCGACCTCGAAAGGGCAGATCCGTCTCTCGTTACCGAAGACAGCCCCAGCCAACGGGTTGGAGGCAATCCGGCAGCAGGCTTTTT
The DNA here is from genome assembly GCA_949486985.1 of Prochlorococcus marinus str. MIT 9215. Lineage (GTDB taxonomy): Bacteria > Cyanobacteriota > Cyanobacteriia > PCC-6307 > Cyanobiaceae > MIT-9215. The sequence continues at coordinate 4,098 of CATBLW010000165.1, read as the reverse complement.
CAGTGTTGAGCACAGAATCCCTCTACTCAGCCTCGATAACGCCTTCAATCTCGAAGAGCTATCGGCATGGCATCAACGGCTGATGCGCGTTCTTGATCCAGCCAAGGATCAACCCCTGCCAATGGTGGGAGAACTAAAGATTGACGGCAACGCCCTCGCCCTCAGCTACGCAGATGGTGTTTTGGTTCGTGCGGCCACACGCGGGAATGGCTCACAAGGTGAAGAAATCACCGCCAATGCACGCACCATCGCCTCGATCCCACTGCGACTGCAGCTGGAGCATGCCCCCCCATGGCTGGAGGTTCGCGGAGAAGCCTTCATTCCCAACACAACCTTTGCTCGCATCAATGCGGAAAGAGAAGCCAACGGTGATGCCCTGTTTGCCAACCCCCGCAATGCCTGTGCCGGCACCCTGCGACAACTCGATCCAAAGGTTGTCGCCTCTCGCCATCTGGATTTCTTTGCCTACACCTTGCATCTGCCAGAAGAGTGGCAAGCCGAGCATGGCGATCCTGGGAAACCCATCCAGCAATGGGCATCGCTCGAGTGGCTGAAGGCCGTCGGCTTCAAGGTGAATCCCAATGCCGAGCTACTACCAAATCTGAACGCTGTTGAAACCTTTTTCAGCAACTGGGATCAAGGTCGCCACGACCTCGCCTACGCCACCGATGGAGTCGTCGTCAAACTGAACGACCTGGAGTTGCAAGCCACTGCAGGCTTCACCCAAAAGGCACCCCGCTGGGCCATTGCTCTCAAATACGCCGCCGAGGAAGCACCCAGCCAACTGCTTCGGCTGACCTGCCAAGTCGGTCGCACTGGCGCTGTCACACCTGTCGCTGAATTCAAGCCCATCTCCCTGGCTGGTACGACGGTGAGTCGAGCCAGCCTGCATAACGCCAATCGCTTAGTCGAGCTTGATCTCCATAGCGGCGACACGATTGTGGTGCGCAAAGCCGGCGAAATCATCCCAGAAGTCGTTCGGGTCCTAAAGGAACTCCGAGCGCCGGAAGCACAACAACTGGAACTCCCCCATACATGCCCGGAATGCGCTTCAGAGCTGGTACGGGAACAAGGAGAAGCCGCCACACGCTGCGTCAACAGCAGCTGCCCAGCCATCCTCAAAGGCGCCCTGCGCCACTGGGTCAGCAAAGCCGCCATGGATGTCGATGGCTTCGGAGGAAAACTGATCGAACAATTGGTCGAACAGGGATTGGTGAGTTCCATCGCTGGCCTCTATCAGCTGGATGAAGCCCTATTAGCCAGCCTCGATCGCATGGGCAGCAAATCAGCCAACAAACTTGTGACAGCTCTGGCTGCATCCAAAAGCCGGCCCTGGCACCGACAGCTCTATGGCCTGGGCATCCATAACGTTGGCGACGTCAACGCCAAAGCACTGACGCAAACCTTCCCGAACGCAAAAGAACTCACCATTGCAGCCTGCCAAGCACCTGAACGCATCACTGAGGTTTATGGCATCGGCAGCGAAATCGCCCAATCCCTGGAGCAATGGCTCTCAACGGATGCCAACCAACAACTACTCAGTCAGCTGATGAGCCTGGGCATTTCACTCGCAGCCAGTGAACAAGAGCTAGCCATGGTCGCCAACCCCAACAACAGCCAACTTTCAGGGGCAAGCTTCGTGCTCACAGGAACGCTGCCAAGCCTGAGCCGCAATGCCGCCAAAGAAATGATCGAAACTGCCGGTGGCAAGGTGAGCAGCTCCGTCAGCAAAAAAACCAACTATCTGGTGGCTGGTGCTGAAGCGGGCAGCAAGTTGAGCAAAGCCGAAACCCTGGGGATCACCGTGCTGAATGAGCAAGAACTACTTGAGCTATTAGCCGGTTGAGATTCGCTATTCCTAGGCTCTAAATATTGATTGCCCAAGCAGATGGTGCAAAGCAAAGTCGACAACTGGATCAAAACTGACTGCGGCCGTGCCAAATATGCAGAGCTGGCTCAACGTTCAGGCCTACTTGCAAAACTGCGACTGAGCTGGTTCGTGTTCTTTGCAGCACTAAAGGACTGGCGACTAGAGAATCCAGATCAAACAGAAGGCTCAGAGGTCTGAAGCGCCCGCCGCGTCGCCCGGGCCACAATCACAACCACCGCCAATGTGGCCAACAAACCGACAATCCTGAGGGCCCATGTGATCGGGTCAGCCTCACCTGAGAGCACATCGCCAAAACGCGCCACATCGCCAGCCAGGGCACCGAAGCCACAAAACAAAATCGTGCCAGGCAAGATCCCGATCAAACCAATGCTGTAGTCACGCAAACTCACATCACTCAAGCCATAGGCAAAGTTGAGCAAGCTAAAAGGGAAGGCTGGCGACAAGCGGGTGAGCAAAACCAACTTGAGGCCTTCACGGCTAACGGCCTTTTCAACAGCTTGCAATTTGGGCACAGCCGACAACCGTTGACGAGCCCAATCTCGGAGCCAATATCGCCCAAGCAAAAAAGCAGCTATCGCACCAAGACAAGCACCAAAAAACACCAGCACGCTGCCAAGCCAGGTGCCGAACAGGACGCCGGCCAGCATGGACGCCCATACACCTGGCAGCAACAGCGTCACCCAAAGGGCATAGAGAGGCACGAAAAGCGCCATCCCCAAAGGCGACTGCAACCAATTTGATTGCAAAGAATTTGATTGCAGCCAAGGCAACCAATGCTCAAACCAAAGTCCTGGATCTGGCATGGTCAACTCGACGCCGATGTGTAATGCCGCAAAGCAAAGTGCCAAAACATACGGCTTACCGCAAGAAAGAGCGAAGCCAGAAGCAATCCCAACACCACGATCGAGATCGCAGAGCGGCCAAGAATGGCCTCTGCTGGCACCGTGGTTAGGAAAGCAACAGGAAAGATAAAGGTAAACATCAAGCGCAGTGTCGGTGGATAGGCACTCACCGGAAAACGACCTGCTGCCAAGGCAGCGCGCAAAACCTCGGTGGCATTCCAAGTCTTCACGAACCAAATACTCGTGGCTGCAATCACAAACCACAAGGCATAAAGAATGCACCCTCCCGACAACAGCATCAACAACGCCAACAAAATGGAGCCCATGCTGAATGAGGCTCCGGCTTGAGCAGCAGCCCAGACGATCAAGGCAACCCCGAGTGCCATTTCCGGCAAGCCTGCCGGAGCCAACGTACGCAACGACAACCAAAACTGACTATCGATCGGCTTCAACAGCACGTAATCCAATGTTCCTTCACGCACGTGCGTGACAATCGCCCCCAGATTTGGACGTAGCCACGTGCTTGCCATGCCATCAAAGAGGGTATAAAACCCCTGCACAACAAGAGCAGCTTGCCAACTCCAGCCTCCAAGTTCTCGGCCCTGTCCATAGAACAGCGACAACACAAAAATGCTTCCTGCCAGGCTGCCCACCATTGCCACTAAGTCGATGACGATGTTGGCCTGGTACTCCAGTTGCCCCGCCAAGGCCGTACCCCAGAAACGCCTCAAGCTGATGAGATAACGACCCATCTCAGGCACCCATCGCTGTATAACGACGTACGCCTGAGCGCCACAGCAACAGCACCAGAGGCAACAAAATCGCCAACCAAGCCAACTGTGCCGCAAAGCCAGCCGCTAAATCCACAGGCAAACCCGCTAAAACCCTTGCAGGAAAATCAATCAGATAAGGGAACGGAGTCCACAGAGCTGCCGATCGGATGCCATCGGGGAAGACCGCAAGAGGGGTCAACAAACCGGATAGGTAGAGGTAAGGAACGAACAGCAACCTCTCCAGTGCACTCGCTCTTTCAGTCCAAAAACAAAGAGCGCAGATCAGACTCTGCAGCAAAAAGGCGATGCTAAAAGCCAACAACGTTGCCAACCAGGCCAAGACAAATTGACCAACTGAAGGCAGCCAAAACGCAGATGGATAAAAGAGGAAAAAAATAGCTGCAATTCCCAGTGCAAAAGGAAGACGCGTGGCCTGTTCAGCCAAATGAGACGCCACATATCGCCAAAGCGGATGCAAAGGCTGAAGTAAGTAAGGAGAAAGACGGCCAAACAAGGCATCCTCCTCAAAGGCAAAGACCACCCAAACGACTGAAAACTGACGCACCATGAAGGCACTGAGGTAATAGCGGGC
>CATBLW010000164.1 GCA_949486985.1 Prochlorococcus marinus str. MIT 9215 | reverse complement strand
GCGTCACGGACAAGGAAGGACTTACCCGTGAGTTGAAGGAGCACGGCTTTGAACGTGATCACGTGAGATCTTTGCCCTGATTCACGCCGTTGAATCTGAATTCACGAATTTGAATTTGCCCTCTGCAGGTTGAGTGCGGCTTTGTTCTGGAGAGTGGTCGATGCAAGGCCTGATTGGTCTGCTTTAACGAAGGCCTCAACGAAGGCCTTGACGAAGGATTTGGATGAAGGGCTTGATCTGAATGCTGTGCTTGAGCCCGTTCCTGGTTTCGTGTGGGTGGAGGCTTTTCGGAATAGGCCTGGTTGGTTTAGGTGGCTCTGTTTCCGATTCGAATGGTCTTGATTCGAATGGTCTTGAGTCGAATGGGCGCCATTCGACTCCACAAACCGGCCGGATGGAGGCAGCCGAATCCGCGGAAGACTTTTACGATCCTGCAATCATCTATACGGTCGTAATGGTTCGTTCGTTCCCCTTCTCTGCTGCGCTTGCCCTGATCGGGACAACGGCCATCACGGTTGGTGCGCCATCTGTGATGGCCGAGGGTTCTCTGTTTACCGCCGCTCCTGTCGATCAGAGTCGTTTCATTGTGGTTGCTGCTCCGATTGGAAAGGGAGAGCGATCTCAGTTGAATATTTACGAACAGCGCACTAGCAAACGTGATTGCTTTGCGGTCTCGGGCAGTTCTCCGGCTGTTGTTGATCCCTTGTTGGCCACTTTTGACTTCACTGGCATTTGCAATCGTTATATCGATGGGAATGGCTACTCATTGCGGATTGGAGCAGATGATCTCGGCACTCGCTATCGCTTGAGCGTGGTGAAGGTTGATGGTGATGTTCATTTGTTGGCTGCACCTACAGGCAACCCCAGCGATCCAAGGTTGGTTGTGGCCACAACCGGCGGCAGTGGAAGTGGTTATCTGCAGTTGCAGATGGAGCCTGGGTGGCAATTAATGCGTCGTCAGTATGGAGAAAAAACTCTTGGGCATCTCTATGTTTATCGTGATTCATGGCCCGGGAGTTCTGTTGAATCAACGCAGGATGAGACCGAGTTGTTGGATGAGCAGCTTGTGAATCCTTGACCAACTTGCGTTAGATGCCCTGGCTGATCTGAATCATTTAGTGGCTTGATTGCGTGGATTGAAAGTTCTTGCTGAATGGATTTGCCTCGCCAAAGAATTGAATATGGCCTTACGTTTTCGTGAGAAAGGTTTTGCAATCCTTTCGAAGAGTCTCTAGAGGACTTTTCTTAAAAGGCTTTTTGTTTAATTGAAGCTGACCTTCTCAGTCGGAATTGACTTGAGATGGGTGGTCCCTTTTGCTCTGTTTTGGCGGTATTTGTTTTGAGGGCATTGGTTTTTATCTTCTTTTTCTGAGTTTGCATGGGCGCCATGCATGCTCTGTCAATTTGTTTTGCTCAGTTGTTAACCAGTCAAATTACCTGTTGCCTGACACGCGGCAATAGCCAGACTGAAAACAGTCGAATCTGGAGTTCACCTTGGCTAACACCCTTCAGAGCCTGCGGCATTGGTTGGCAAAAGCTCTTGAGTACACGCTTGGCAATCCAAGCGAAGACAAGCATCAGCCTCCTCTAATTGGTCCACAGCCTTATCGGGATAAGCCTTATAAGGGCCATTCCTGATCCCTGAACTGAGTTCAGAATCCACAACTTGGCCTTTGGATTGTTGTCTGAAGGCTCAGTGGG
>CATBLW010000163.1 GCA_949486985.1 Prochlorococcus marinus str. MIT 9215 | reverse complement strand
TAGAGGTTGAGTTACCTGAAACCCTGATTCAGGAAGAGGTGCGCAACTTGGTTGAACAAACGGCTAGCCAATTTGCTCAACAAGGTATGGACGTCAAGTCAACATTCACGCCTGACTTGGTTCGTTCCCTCATGGAAGCCTCCCGGGAAGAGGCGGAAACAAATTTGCGCAGCAACTTGGCCCTGCAAGCGTTGGCTTCAGCCGAAGACCTCAAACTGGAAGACAAAGAAATCGAAACCAAATTGAAGGAGGTCAAGCGTGAACTCTCCCAGGAAAAGAACATTGACCCCCAACGATTGAGGCAAGCAGTCAGTGATGACCTGCTTCGCGACAAGTTGCTCGATTGGCTCGAAGAGAACAGCACGGTTACTGAAAAAGCAGCCGAATCTGAGCCGGCGAGCAAGAAGCCTGAGGCCAAGGCCAAAGCCAAAACCAGCAAACCAAAATCAACCAAAACCAAGCCAAAGGCAGAGAAAACTGAATAAAGCGGAGGTGGGTCAACCCAAGTTGCGAGATCCACCCAATAGATTGGATTGATTCCTAGCTTCAGCCCTGCCGCGTGATCAACGCCAGCTGCCACCATCCCATCCAGAATCGTTGGCAGGGTGTACGTCCTGTCTCCTCTCCAGGCGTTCTGCCAACAGTGGTTGAACAATCAGGGCGAGGCGAACGTGCTTTCGACATCTATTCACGTCTTCTACGCGAGCGAATCATCTTTCTCGGTACTGACGTGAATGACCAAGTGGCTGATGCCCTTGTCGCTCAGATGCTTTTTCTGGAAGCAGAAGACCCAGAAAAAGACATCCAGATCTACATCAACTCCCCGGGTGGATCCGTGACCGCTGGAATGGCGATCTACGACACCATGCAACAGGTGGCGCCTGAAGTGGTGACCATTTGCTACGGGCTCGCCGCCAGCATGGGTGCTTTTCTCCTTTCAGGTGGCACCAAAGGCAAGCGACTGGCACTACCCAATGCCCGAATCATGATTCACCAACCCTTGGGGGGTGCTCAGGGGCAGGCTGTGGATATCGAAATCCAAGCCAAAGAGATCCTTTTCCTCAAAGAAACCATTAACAACCTCTTGGCCTCGCACACTGGCCAACCTCTAGAAAAAATTACGGAAGACACCGACCGAGACCACTTCCTTTCCCCGCCAGAGGCGGTTGAATATGGCCTGATCGACAAGGTGGTGGACAGCCTCTGAAACGGAGGAATCGTTACGGAAGGATGACGCAGCTCTAATTCCGCACGATCCTGAGTTTCAGGCTGACCAACATGCGTCAGATCTTGTGACCACGTTTGAAGTGATCGGCATCCGATGGCAAAATTCGACGCTCATCTGAAGTGTTCCTTCTGCGGTAAGTCCCAGGATCAGGTGCGCAAATTAATCGCCGGTCCAGGCGTTTATATCTGTGATGAATGCATCGATCTCTGCAACGAGATCCTCGATGAGGAGCTGGTCGACAGCCAAGGGAATCCCCGCCACAGCAACGAACCCAGCCGTAAGGCAGCGCCTGCAAGCCACAACAGTGGCAAGCCTGCCCCCACGCTTGCGTCGATTCCCAAGCCTCAAGAAATCAAAAGCTTCCTCGATGAACAGGTCGTTGGCCAAGAAGAGGCCAAAAAAGTTCTTTCCGTTGCCGTCTACAACCACTACAAACGCCTCGCCTGGCAAGGAGACGGCAAAGGTGAAACGGACCAGAGCGCAACCAGGCTGCACAAATCAAACATCCTGCTGATCGGTCCCACCGGCTGCGGCAAAACGCTCTTAGCCCAAACCCTGGCGGAGCTTCTCGATGTGCCCTTCGCTGTCGCCGATGCAACCACTCTCACCGAAGCTGGCTATGTCGGCGAAGACGTGGAAAACATTTTGCTTCGGCTGCTGCAAAAAGCCGACATGGATGTAGATCAGGCCCAACGCGGGATCATTTACATCGATGAAATCGACAAAATCGCCCGTAAAAGTGAAAATCCCTCGATCACTCGAGATGTCTCCGGTGAAGGAGTTCAGCAGGCCCTGCTGAAGATGCTTGAAGGCACAGTCGCCAACGTGCCGCCTCAAGGGGGTCGCAAGCATCCTTATCAAGACTGCATCCAAATCGATACCAGCCAGATTTTGTTTGTCTGTGGAGGTGCGTTCGTGGGCCTCGATGATGTGGTTCAAAAACGCCTTGGTCGCAACGCCATCGGTTTCATGCCAAGTGATGGTCGCGGACGTGGTCGGGCCAATCGCGAACTCCAAGCAGCCCAAGTTCTGCGGCAGCTCGAACCCGAAGATCTGGTGCGTTATGGCCTCATCCCTGAATTCATTGGCCGCATGCCTGTGAGTGCAGTCCTCGAACCTCTTGATGCTGCAGCGCTTGAGTCGATCCTGACAGAGCCACGTGATGCCCTGGTGAAACAATTCAGAACGCTGCTGAGCATGGACAACGTTCAGCTCAAATTTGAACCCGATGCTGTTGAAGCGATCGCTGAGGAAGCACATCGCCGCAAAACTGGAGCGAGGGCACTCCGGGGCATCGTTGAAGAGTTAATGCTGGATTTGATGTACGACCTGCCATCTCAGAAAAACATCAAAAACTTCACCGTGACTCGCGATATGGTTGAACAACATACGGGCGGCAAAGTGTTGCCACTGCCCGATACAAAGCAAAAGAAAACCGCCTAGACAAATCGAGACTTGACATCAAAAAGTTATTAATCAGCCATGGAAATAATGCTGTACAAGTAAGGATATAACTGTGTTCCAGCAGTACTGATCAATGGCCGCGGCAGACCACCTAACAGTGCCAAGGCAACACGGATTATTCCTGCATCACGGGATTGACCTGGGAGATGGAAGCGTTGCTCACTACCTTGAAGGTCGTGAAATCCTGCGTAGCAGCTTCAACGAGTTCTGCCGCGGCCAGGTGGCCAACGTGGTCGAACACGACAAGGCTTCTCCCACAGGTGTGACGCTACGCCGAGCCATGAGTCGCATTGGCGAACAGCGGTACAACTTGCTTTTCAATAATTGTGAGCACTTTGCCAACTGGTGCAAAACCGGGCGCTACAGCAGTGCACAAATGGAAAAGTGGATACAAACAGGAAGCCTGGGTGCCCTCGCTCTTGGGCAGCTCCTGCCAGCCGCCCTACTCACAGGATTAGGGCTTTTATTACGCAAAGGGCTGGTGGATGACCAATCAAGGCAGCGTGCACGACAAGGGTTAGCCAAGCTCGAGGCTCTTCGCCTGCGCTTGCTCGACAAGCTTGAGTCGACCCTGGAACAAACCGAGGCCTGGATGCGCAGCGGATCACGCCGCAACGAGCACGAAGCCCGCAACCAGACATTGCTGCTTAAAGGCCAAAGCCTGGCTGATGAGCTGGCCGCCGTTGAAGATCTCGAAGCCAGGATTGCGGCACTTCTGGATGAGCCACACGACTTAAACAATGAAGTTGAGTAGCCTCAGATTCCCGCAAGCAGCGCATGAGTCAGGCCTACCAGCCGCTGCACCACAAATATCGACCACAGCGCTTCGATGCGCTTGTCGGCCAAGAAGCAATTGCCGCAACGCTGAGTCATGCCTTGCGCACCAATCGCATTGCGCCGGCCTATCTGTTCAGCGGGCCGAGGGGAACAGGTAAAACCTCAAGCGCCAGGATCTTGGCACGCTCACTCAACTGCCAGAGCCATAACGGGCCTACACCCGAGCCCTGTGGAAGCTGTGAACTTTGCCTCACGATTGCGGCAGGCACCGCATTGGACGTCATCGAAATCGATGCCGCCTCCAACACCGGTGTGGACAACATTCGTGAGCTGATTGAACGCTCACGGTTTGCACCCGTCCAGGCCCGCTGGAAGGTTTATGTGGTGGACGAATGCCACATGCTCTCCACAGCGGCCTTTAACGCTCTGCTGAAAACTCTGGAAGAACCGCCCCCACAGGTGGTTTTCGTGCTGGCCACAACCGATCCTCAACGCGTCCTGCCAACCATCCTCAGCCGCTGCCAACGGTTTGATTTCAGACGGATTCCGTTGGAAGCCCTGGAACAACACCTCACCATGATCGCGTCGCGGGAAGACATCGAGATTCGTCCAGAAGCTCTTCATGTCGTTGCCCAGCGTGCCCAAGGAGGACTTCGGGATGCAGAAAGCCTTCTCGATCAACTCAGCCTGTTGCCGGGTCCAATCGAAGCCACGGCCGTTTGGGAATTACTTGGAGCTGTCCCCGAACAAGAGCTGCTTGAACTTGCCAATTCATTGGCTACAGGAGACGCGCTCAAACTGCTGGAAAGCTGCCGCAGACTGCTTGATCGAGGCCGCGATCCCGGCGCTGTACTGCAAGGACTGGCAACAGTGCTCAGAGATCTTGTCTTGATGGCCGCTGCACCCGATCGACCTGAACTCACAAGTGTCTCGCCCCAATTCCGCAATCAATTACCAACGCTTGCCAGCCAAATAGGGCGTCGCCAACTCTTGCAATGGCAAGCACAGCTCAAAGGCAGCGAAAGCCAACTGCGTCACAGCGTGCAGCCCAGGCTCTGGCTTGAAGTCCTACTGCTCGGCCTGCTTGCCGAAACACCTGCACCATCACAAACAACAACACCCAAAACAGAAACAACAACAGCGACGGCGATCAACACTGCACGCGTGAACCCAAACCCTCCAATAGCTCCAGCAGCAAGCGAAGCCGCCGCAGGGGTGTCACAACACGACCAACCAAGAGCTAGCAGCGAAACCGCCAATACAAGTGCTCCTGGAACAAGCTCGACAAGTGAGCGCTCCCCTACGGAAGCATCAACGTCAACGGATGATCCCGCGACAACGGAGAAAGGAAGCAGCGAAAATCTGGCTGAATTGTGGCAACAAATCCTTGGCAGCCTTGAGCTGCCGTCGACACGGATGCTGCTCTCTCAACAGGCCCAATTGGTGCGCCTTGATGCCAAGCGCGCTGTGGTTCAGGTGGCTGGCAACTGGATGGGAATGGTGCAGAGCCGTGCAAGCCTTTTGGACCAAGCGATCACCAAGGCACTTGGCAGTCCAAGACAGCTGGTGTTGGAAAACCACAGTGGTCCTGGCCATGCCGCGCCAGGAATCGCGTCACAAACAGCGCCAACTTCAGCAGCTCCAACGTCAGCAGCCCCAACATCAGCAGTGCCACCAGCGGCCATCCCGCAAACATCTGCGGCGCCAACAGCCTTCTCTCCAACAGCGATCTCGCCAACAGCCATATCTCCATCAACAACGCCGCCAACAACCGCTCCCCCAACAGGATCAACCCCTGCCAGCATTCCCCCCATATCTGCTGGACCAAGCACATCAACACCACCAATCGGTGTAGCGACATCCAGCACACCAGCAGTTGATGGATCTACTGCTTCGGCAATCACATCAACAACGAGCCCAACTGCTACTACAGCCCCAGCGCCCCACCCTGCTCCGATTGCATCGACAAACATCCCTGCATTGACACCAACAAATCAACAGAACGTTCAAACGCATCAAACCCAAAATCAACCTCCTGCTGCTCAGGAGCAACTCGACACAAAAGCCAAGCAGCTGGCTGACTTTTTCAACGGCAAAGTTCT
>CATBLW010000162.1 GCA_949486985.1 Prochlorococcus marinus str. MIT 9215 | reverse complement strand
AGTTGGGTTATTGATTGGCTTGGCATGCTTGCCTCTAAATGTTGTAGATCGCTTCCAGTCGTATTTATTTCAATACTTCCCCACAAAAACTGGTGGAGCTTGGACCTCATTAACTGTTTTGCTCGCTTTGATGCCAATCGTGGCAATGCCGATTTTATTGATATTGCAACGCGGTCCTTGGCAGGAGGGTGCTGGTTCAGGAATACCGCAAACAATGAATGGCCTTGAAGATTCAACGAAACTTTCAACAGCTTTGGCTTCCCCACCAACGATTCAGCGAGGAATTCTTTGGTCAATAGCAACAGCGTGCATGTTTCCCCTGGGTCGTGAAGGACCTGTCGTGCAGGTTGGTGCCGCTGTAGCCCGTGCTTTTCACCGACATTGGGGAAAATGGTTGCCATCCCTCAATGAGCGACAAATGGTTGCTATCGGAGGTGGAGCTGGATTGGCGGGAGGGTTCAACACACCGTTACTCGGACCAATTTTCATGATCGAGGAACTGACTGCTGAGTATTCCTTCAATGTGCTCTGGCCAGCCCTGGTGATTGGAATTTCCGCAGCTTGGTTAAGCAGCTTGGGTGGAGAGGAGATTTTTCAGATCGGTGTGATCAATGTGATGGCATCAGAATCCGAACAATTGCTCTTGGCGATCCCAATCGGAATAGCAAGTGGAGTCGTAGGAGGTTGCTTTAACCGAAGTTTGGTCTGGTGTACAGCCAAATTCACGCCATTGGTGCAAAAACGCCCTGTGAAGTCAGGCCTACTCCTGGGTGGTGGACTCAGCGTTTTAGCCCTATTGAGCTGGGGAAGCAGTACAGGTGATGGCGAAGCCTTATTGCAGCAGCTACTGCAGGAAGGGATGCCAAACCCATTTCAGAACGCTGGTCCATTCAACGAATTGTTGATGAGTGCATGGATCACATTGGTAAGACTGGTGGGCCCAATCCTTGCTCTCGCTCCAGGAGTGCCTGGTGGGCTCATCGACCCCTCCCTCACATTTGGAGGTGTTCTTGGTTTCTCAATTTGTTCATTGCTTGGTGCAAGCACGCACCTGGGCATAGGGCTTGGAATGGCCGCAGGACTCGCTGGAGTCACTCAACTACCCCTTGTGTCAATTGTTTTCGCCTGGCGACTCGTTGGTGATCAGCAGTTATTCACTGGTGTTGTGCTCTGTGCTGTTTTGGCTGCTTATGTTGGCAGGCTTGTATCACGGCAACCCGTGTATCACGCTCTCGCCAACATTCATAGGGAACGTCGGTAGAAAAGGATAAAGATGACGGCTGGACCAGCCAAGGCGATGACAGCAAGGGAAACAAAGCTTGCGATCATGTTGATGTCGATTCCCATGGCGAGCTTGCGTCGTTCCAACAAATTATCCACCTCAGGTTACGAGTCGACGCGACTGCTATGGCAGTTTGATGCACTTCTCTGTGACGCCTTGTCACAGCAGGAACGATGAAAAGACAGCCGCTGCATTGGCAATGCATCAGTCAATGCGGGGCCTGCTGTCGCCTCGCTCCAGATGAAAGAGAAGAAGCTCTTGCTGCACTCGATGAGAAACAGCGAGAGATATATCTAAAAATGGTTGGTCCCGACGGATGGTGTCGTCACTACGACAGTGGCGGACGCCGATGCCGTATTTATCAAGAACGACCGGATTTCTGCTCTGTAGCTTCCCTTGCCTCGCTCTTCGGTGTGGAAGAAAACGATTGTGAAGCGTTCGCGATCCAGTGTTGCCGTCAACAAATACGCTCTGTTTATGGAGGTCGGAGCCTCGAACTGCGAAAGTTTGAACGCAGTCTGCGCGTTAACAATCAAACCAATGGTTGAAGGATCAAAAGAAAAAGCACAAGCGGAGCCCCCTCTCGAAAGCAAAGAGCTTGGTTTCGTGGCGGTCATGGCAACAACCTTTACAACCGTCTTTCTTGCAGAGATGGGCGACAAAACACAAATTGCCACTTTGCTGCTTTCGGCTCAGTCAGGTCAGACGTGGCTTGTTTTTCTTGGAGCAGCCTTGGCCCTTATCGCTTCAAGTTTGGTTGGTGTGTTGGTTGGTCGTGCCTTGGCCAATATCCTTCCTCCAGATCGCCTTCAAAAAATGGCAGGAACATTAATGGTGGCACTTGGATTGTGGCTTGGGCTCCAGGCAACCCAATCATTAATCGCTTCCAGCCAAACCAGTTAAGAAATGGAATTACCTCTGCTCTTGTCAACCTTCACGACCGTTTTTCTGGCAGAACTGGGCGACAAGACCCAACTCGCCACAGTCGCAATCAGTGGCAACTCCAACCGCCCGCTAGCTGTATTTTTGGGATCTGCTAGTGCCTTGGTTTTGGCCAGCTTGTTAGGCGCCATGACGGGAGGCTCCATCGCTGCTGTCATTCCTAGCAACTTGCTTCAACTCTTTGCAGCACTAGGTTTTTTAGTGATTGGGATAAGGATGTTTAACCCGATGTTCAGCTTTTCTCCCCCAGACGAAGAAACCCAGTCGTAATTAAGGACCAAAAACTCCTAGAGTTACTGCACACCCGGAGTTAACTCTGCGCTGTCCTTGGACGCCTCTGTGGTGATGGCACCCCCGGTCATGAAGACCGGTTTCCTCCCTAACTAACCAATGAAGTTCACGGTCGCCGATCTACTTGATCAGTTGCCCCCTACTGGGACCCTTGAAATCAAAAAGCTAGAGAAGATTCTCAAGCTCACCACGAAGGCTGACCGGCAAAGCCTTGAATTTGCCCTGCAAGGTCTTACACGACTCGGGGTCGTGTCTAAAGATGAAAGCGGAGAAGTCAGTCGAGGAGAAGACGAATCGCTGATTGAGGCCAGACTGCGGTGTAGCAGCAAAGGGTTTTGTTTTGCCCTTCGCGATGATGGTGGCGACGATATTTATATTCGTGACCATCAACTCAACCACGCATGGAATGGTGATCGCGTTCTCGTACGAGTAACCCGCGAGGGCGGACGACGGCGATCCCCTGAGGGCGGCGTTCAATGCATCCTGCAAAGATCGACCACCAGCCTTTTAGGCCATGTGGAACGCCAGGAAGACAATCTTCTGGCATTACCGCTTGATGACAGGATTCTTGCGACGCTCCAATTATCTGAAAAGGATGCCAAATATTTAAACGATGATGAACAATCGTCTGTCGTTGAAGTAAAGATTGACCGTTATCCCATTGCACAATTCCCTGCCGAAGCTCATGTAGCAAGACCACTTCCTCTCAATGGTGGGCCTTCAGGTGATCGAGACTTACTCCTTACAAAAGCCAACCTTCAGGAACGCCCATTACCTCCAAGAAGTGCACTCAAATCCCCCAACACCAAACAGCGCCTGGATTTAACTTCACAACCTGTGTTGTTACTAAGAAGTTGGCAGGTTAGTGATGCCCCTGCCTTACCAGGTGTGTATGTCGAACCCCATGCTGGTGGCACACGTCTATGGATCCATTCACCTGCAGTAGCAGAAAGAATCGGTGTTGGTAACAATCTTGATCTTTGGCTTCGAGAAAGGTCTGAAGCACTATGCCTCGGTGAAGTTTGGCATCCTTTATTAAGTCCAGCGGTTTCTAAATCAGCCTCCTTTCAAGTAGACGAAGCAACTGAAGCTGTAACCGTCTGTCTTGATCTCACTGCCGATGGTGAATTGATCGATTGGCAATTTAGCCTCAGCACAATTAGACCTGTCGCCGAGATTCAACCGAAGGCTTTAGAAGCGCTTGCTGCACGAAAACCAAAGGCTCGAACAATCCCTGCAGCTCTTAAATCGCTAAAGGATCATCTTGAGCAACTTAAGACACTCATTTTTTGTGCGAAAAGCCTTCATTTGGGTGAACAAAAGAATGGGTCTATAGAGCTCGATCTACCAGTACCAAATCTGGAAAGTCTCGCTGACCTTCGCTGGGTGACGCCAGACTCAAATCGTCATCAATGGTCACTGCCACTTAATGAGGAAGATCCTCAATCAATTCTAAGCCCAATGCTGCGTATTGCTAATAGGGCTTGGGCAGAGCATATAAAACTTCTAAAGCTACCTGGTTTAATTATTGAACCAGGTTTACTAGAAGCCAGCACTCTAAATGACGTCGCTAAAGCGGCTATTGCTATTGATCTGCCATTAGAACTTGATGAAGAGGGAAGTCCATCGGCCTCTGAATTATCAATAGCTTTTTCTAAAACATCTTGCCGCAGAGTCCTGGAGCAGCAACTCAGCAATGCCTTGCCTGACCCAATTCTAAAACTTGCAAACATAGACAATGAAGAAGAGCAACATGTTGAAGAACTAGATACCGAGAAGAGTTGTTCAACATCATTGACATCTCAGGCCCCTTGGTGCTGTCCAACTCTTCATTACATCGATCTTGTCAACCAACAGATCCTCGTAACCCTTTTGAATGATGGCAAAACACGTCCCAACGTCAGGCACAAAGAGAAAGTTGATCTTGGACAACGTCAATGCTGGGAAAAGATCACATGGCCACTATTCAGCGCAAGTCAAAACGAGAGCTTGCAAAATCACTGCAATGGAAACTTGATCCAAAGACTTAATACTCGTCGACGTCAAGTACAAGATTTACGCCATGATCTCATTGCCATGGTTCAAGCTCGAGCAGCAGAATCGAAAGTAGGTCAGACCTTAGAAGGAATTATCAGTGGAGTTCAAAGTTATGGATTCTTTGTTGAAATTTCACCATCTATGATTGAAGGTCTGGTGCATGTCAGTTCATTAAATGACGATTGGTATGAATATCGTTCGCGCCAAAATCGTTTAGTTGGTCGCAAGAACCGTAAGGTTTATCAACTAGGCGACGCTGTTTCGATAAAGCTGATAAAAGTTGATGTGCTAAGAAATCAAATTGATCTTGAGATCAATGGAACTATCTCCAATGATCAAAATGATTTAAAGGACAACAATACTGACGAAGCCACTAACAGTAGTAGTGATCAATCAGTGTCAATCGATGAGGTTTAGGGATGAATCCCTACGTCATTGGCGTCACTGGAGCTTCTGCTCAGCAAATTGCAGAAAGATCTTTACAGCTATTGCTGAGAAACAACCGAGAGGTTGAATTGATTGTAAGCCGTGGTGCTTATAAAGTTTGGAAAGCTGAGTCAGGAATCAATATTCCTGTCTCGCCATCCAAACAAGAGGCTTTTTGGCGTGATCGCCTGAAAGTAAATACAGGCTCGCTTAAATGTCATCACTGGAATGACAATAGTGCTGCAATTGCTAGTGGTAGCTTCCAAACCCAAGGGATGGTGATTGTGCCCTGCACGATGGGCACTGTTGGCAGGATCTGTGCTGGCGTTGCTCTTGATCTCATCGAGCGTTGTGCTGATGTGCATTTAAAAGAGCGTCGTCCATTGATCTTGGCGCCAAGGGAAATGCCATGGAGCCTCATTCACCTGCGAAACCTTACACAGCTTGCCGAAGCTGGAGCCAGAATTTCCCCACCGATTCCTGCTTGGTACACAAAGCCCCAATCACTAGAAGATATGGTCGATTTTCTTGTGATCAGACTTTTTGATGGACTTGGTGAGTCATTAGCACCGCTTGATCGCTGGAGTGGACCTCAGCGATGAAGGTTCTGCAGAGGCTCCTGCTATTGCCATGCGTCGTTCCACTGTTGGCCGTACTTGTGGTGGCTTGCCTGAATCTCAAACAACCAGTCAGCTTGAGGGTTCTCGTATGGCGCTCACCCTCTTGGAGCCTCGGTGGCTGGCTCTTTCTTGGAGGAGCGTCAGGGGCCATTCTCGCTGCTGGGGCCGGTTTTTCACGACCAGAGAACCAAACTCCACTGCGTCGCAAGGTTCATCAAGCAGCACAAGAACCGGAGCCATTTTTCAATAATCCAAGATCAGAGCAATGGCAGGAAACAAGATTTGAAGCAACGCAAGACTTCAAACCACAACAGGCAAGCCCAGAACGAGATGTTCGTGATCCATCCCCGACTGTTGCTGTTCCTTTTCGCGTCATCAGAAAAGGTCCACGTAGCCGGCAGGCTGAAAACGACCATCAACCACGCCAACCGCATCAACAGCCCGAAGAGACTTCACCAGCAAACACTTACGAAAGCGAAATCGAAAGTGATTCTTGGAGTGAGAGCATCAGCGAGGATTGGTAAAGCAGTAAATCTTGTAAGGGAGTCCTGAAACTGCTTACAGTTCAGAGAAGCTGTTCTGATCCATTGAGCATCGACACCCCAGATGAGAGAAAAGAACTACCGCTAATGCCTTCCAGTGATAAACCAATGGCAGAGAACCCAGCTCAATCATCAGCTCAACAGGAAAAACAGCCCGCTAATACAACATCAGAAATAAATAAGCCTGCAGCAAGCAACGCTGTTGATGCAAAGGCTGTTGATGCAAAGGCTGATGTTGCCACAGCAGAAATTCAATCAATGGCTGATAACAAGCCTGAAGCTCAGAAAGCGACTCCAGCCACTCCTGAGACTGGCAAGGCTGAAATGCCAACAGCTTCGCAAGCCAAGCCTCAATTGAAAAATGCTGCAGTTGACAAAGAAACTGCCAAATCAGACAAAGCCAAGCCAGACCAAGCCCAGCCAGACAAAGCCAAGCCAGCTGTGGTTAAAAAGACTCCTGCACCAAAGCTCGAAGACAAGCCATTCGAAATTTTCATTCGTGAAGATTTCATTCCCTCCCTTAGCCAAGCTCTTAATGAGTACGGTCTAAAACCAACTGCGCTAGAGCTAAACCAAGGCAAAAGGCCTGTAGTTGGCGGTTCCTGTTGGATGGTCAGCGGTGATATTCCTAGTGACAGGCGCTTTTGGCTCTGTTTTTCGAGTGATTCCATCAACTCCAGCAAGACGATTGCCCTTGCTGATCCAGGAACTGAGCCCAGCCTGCTTGAGCCATTCCTGATCGATGAGAAAAAAACAACACTTCCTTTGTTGCGCTCCCGCCTTTTGCAGCGGCTTAATGGCCAGAAGTGGTTGGGTGCAAACTGAATCTGTTTTCTAGGTTCATAGCATTCGCTTTCTTTGAGAGAAGGTCGCATTGGCTTTCTCAACAAGCCTCCCCACAAGCCTTATATCTTTCGCTTCGCCAGCATTCACGGCTTCAAGCAACTGCTTTCAGACAATTTTTCCCATAATCAACCAATCCTGCAGGAGAAGGCTTTGATCGCGACCTACACACCAGATCAAACTCCTGCACTGGAATCAGAATCCTTCAATGGAGATTGGGAAGGGCAACTTGAATCGCTGTTGGCACGTGGCCGATCTGCCGGCGCTGATCTGATTGAAATCTTTCTGGAACAAACGGATCATCTGGGTGTCTTGGCTGAGCAAGATGCCATTACCAGTGTTAATCCTTCATTTGGCAGAGGAGCTGGTATCAGAGTCTTCTTAGGCGAAAGGGATGGTTTTGTTAGCACGAACGATGTATCGAAAGCTGGCCTAGACAAGGCATTAGAAGAAGCCTTGGCCATGCTGGGGCTGCAGGTGAACGGAGCCATCAACTCATCATTTGAAGGCTTAAAGACCCTGCAGGATTTTGCTATTGAGAAACGTAACTGGTTCAAAAACTGTCCTGAGCTTCAAGAAGCCAGTGAACATCTTTTGAATGGCACTTCATTGCTCGAGCAATACGGAAAACATCTACAGGTTCGGCGCGGTAGCTATGCCCGCGATTGGCAAGAAGTTCTCGTCGCTGCAAGTGATGGCACATTCGGTCGTGATATTCGTCTTCATCAGTCAGTTGGGCTGAATGTTCTTGCCGCTGATGGCGATCACCGCTCAAGCATTGGACGGCGATACGGCACGTCGAACAAACCTGATGACCTTCGTCAATGGAATGCAGAAGCAAGTGCTCGGGAAGTCTGCGAAAGCGCAGGAATCATGCTTTATGCCGACTATGTCGATGCAGGTCAGATGCCCGCTGTCTTAGCCAATCGCTTCGGCGGCGTGATCTTCCATGAAGCCTGCGGACACCTTCTTGAGACCACGCAAATTGAACGCTGCACAACACCCTTTGCCGACAAGATTAATGAGTCGATCGCCCATGAAGCTGTGACAGCCATCGATGAAGGTCTCACTGATGAAGCCTTTGGTTCTGTGAGCATGGACGACGAAGGCATGGAATCGCAACGAACCGTTTTGATCGAAAACGGTGTGCTGAAACGTTTCATCAGCGATAGGGCAGGAGAACTTCGTACCGGACACCCCCGCACGGGTAGCGGACGGCGACAAGGGCACACCTTTGCTGCTGCAAGCCGAATGCGTAATACCTATATCGCCGCAGGGCCTCACACCCCCGAAGCACTGATTGAATCCATCGACCATGGGCTCTATTGCAAGTCAATGGGAGGAGGAAGTGTTGGCCCTACCGGGCAATTCAACTTCTCTGTTGAGGAGGGTTATCTCATCAACAACGGCAAACTCACCAAACCAGTCAAAGGAGCCACCTTGATTGGAGAAGCGAAAGAGGTAATGCCACGGATCTCAATGTGCGCCAATGATTTAGAGCTCGCCGCTGGTTTTTGCGGTTCCGTGAGTGGCAGCATCTTTGTCACGGTGGGGCAACCCCATATCAAGGTTGATTCGATCACCGTTGGAGGCCGCTGAGCATGAACATCCAACAACCCTCACCAACCATTGGGCTCAACTGTCATGCCCTAAGCGACAAGCTCAATCAATTTGCCAAAACCGAAGGAATTCGCCAATGGGATCTAGGTGCTGCCTGCAGCAATGACAGCTCCGTACAGGTTGATCGTGGTGAGGCCAAGCAAATGAAAGGATCACAACGCAGCTCAATCACTGTCCGTGTTTGGAATGACCAAGGATTAATCGGGATCACAAGCACCTCTGATCTCACAGATGCTGGACTAGGAAAAGCACTTCGACTTGCACGCCAAGCAAGCGATTTTGGCAATCCAAGCGATGTACCCGCCTTCTCACCACAGGCGAAGGCTCCGCTACCAGATCTTCATCGACCGCTGCGACCAAGCCAAGGCATCAAACGCCTACTGGAGATGCTTAAGCAAGCAGAGGCTGATCTACTCGGCCGCCATCCATCGATTCTTACTGTCCCTTACAACGGACTTGCCGAAGCCAGTTACGAGCAAATTTATCTAAACAGCGAGGGCGCACTCCGCCAAATGAAACGCACGCAAGCAAGTATTTATCTTTATGCACGCGCTGAAGAGAACGGCCGCAAACCTCGCAGTGGTGGTGCAGTAAGACTCGCACTGGGCAGTCAGGATCTTGATCTGAGCGGTTGCATTCAGGAAGCTGCCGATTGCACAATCAGCCATCTGGACTACAAGCCGATTCAAACGGGTAACTACCTTGTTTGCTTCACACCTGATGCCATCCTTGACCTGCTTGGAGCCTTCAGCAGCATGGTCAATGCAAGAGCCGTGTTGGATGGGGTAAGCCTTAGTCAACGTGAATCTCTTGGCAGCACGATTGCTGTTCCATTTTTAACTCTCCATGACAACGGACTTCATCCGTCCCATATAGGTGCATCAGCTTTTGACGGCGAAGGAACACCAACAAGAAAGCTCTGCTTAATTGACGGTGGTCGCTTAGAAAGTTTTCTTCATTCAGAAGCGACTGCCAGGGCATTTGGTGTTGCCCCTACGGGCCATGCTGGTCTTGGAGCAAAAGTTTCAGTTGGTCCTGACTGGTTTGAAGTCAGCACAACAGAAGGAGCAAGTAGCGGCAGTAATCTTCATCATCAGAAAACGAAAGAACCTTTTGTGTTGATCGAAGGGTTGAACGCACTTCACGCAGGAGTGAAAGCAAGTCAAGGCTCTTTCTCATTGCCGTTTGATGGCTGGCTCGTTAATCAGGGTGAAAAAATATCAATAGAAGCCGCGACAGTGGCAGGAGACATTCGAACACTTCTGAATAGCATTATTCATATTGAACCAGATTCCGTTATTAGGCCAGGAGGGATAAGCCCTCATGTATGGGTGGAAGGCCTGTCAATCACCGGCGAAGCTTAATGCAATCCCTCGCCTTAGACATAACATCAACCACAACTCGTTTTGCTCTAAAAAATCAACCCACAAAAAGATTGGTACCTAATTAGTACGATGAGTATTCATTCATTTGCCATAAACCCCATGACCACAAATAAGACCTCATCAACATTTCAGCAATAACAAGAATCAATGAAAATACTTTTTTGGGGCACACCAAATTATGCTGTTCCTACTCTTAATGCTCTAGCCGAAGCAGGGCATCAACTTGTTGGTGTTGTAACCCAGCCAGACAGACGACGCGGGCGAGGCAAGCAACTGATTGCTTCACCCGTCAAGCAAAGAGCAATCGAATTGGGGCTAAAGGTTTTTACACCGGTTCGAATAAGAAAGGAACCAGAACTGCAAGCAAGCTTGGCAGAACTAGATGCAGATATATCAATAGTTGTGGCCTTCGGCCAGATTCTGCCCATTGATGTTCTCGCTCATCCACCGCTTGGATGCTGGAACGGCCACGGATCATTATTGCCCAGATGGCGAGGAGCTGGGCCTATCCAATGGAGTCTGATCAGTGGCGATGAAAAAACAGGAGTGGGGATTATGGCGATGGAAGAAGGCCTCGATACAGGACCTGTATTACTTCAAGAATCCATATCGATTGGCCTGTTGGATAATTCAGAGCAACTTGCCAATCGATTAAGCCATTTAACAGCACGCCTAATGCTGAAAGCATTACCACTAATTGAAGCCGCAGGACCTGGCGAAGAATCAGAACGAATGGCCAGATTAGATTTAATACCTCAAGATCAATTTGATGATGAAGTCACATATGCCCGAATGCTTAGCAAAGAAGACCAAATGATCGATTGGGAACAATCAGCCTTGTCCATTCACCGCCAAGTCATGGGGCATTACTCAAATGCCTATACAACCTGGGGCAAAAAACGACTCAAAATCCATTCAACCGAGCCTTTGGTCGAAAGATTACGTTCAGATCTATCGGAAGATGTTCATCATCTACTTGGCAAATGGGGGCAGGGCGAACATAAACCTGGAGAGATATTGGCATCCGAAACAGGAATTGGCATTATCGTCAGCACAGGGGGCTGCCCAATAGTTATTCGGCAGGCACAAGTTGAAGGCAAAGGGATAGCGAAAGGCAATGTATTAATTCAACAGTTGCAATCCGGTAAAGGCCTAATACTTGGCGAAACAGCCAGGT
>CATBLW010000161.1 GCA_949486985.1 Prochlorococcus marinus str. MIT 9215 | reverse complement strand
GTAACGCCTGAGAATCCACTTTGATTCATTCGGGTATTGATGTCGTCAACGATGTAATCGCGATAGTAAGGCTCATGAAATAAACGATGAAAGTTTTCCATGGCTTTGCTGAATTGGGGGGAGTCTGCAAGTTGTATGGAGTCGGCTAAAACCAGTACTCCACCGGGTTCAAGCACTCGCCAACATTCGTTGATGACGTTCTGTCTTGCTTGTCTTGGTAATTCGTGGAGCAGAAACACGCATGTCACTGCTTGCATGCTGCCAGTGGCAAAGGGCATGTTTTCAGCATTGCCGCGCACGAGTTGGGCAAGTTCACCACTGCGGCTGTTGAAACTGCGACTCGCTTGTCGCAGGTAAGGCGCCGATAGGTCCAAACCAATCAATTGAACATCAGGCAAGGCGCTGCGAATTTGTTGCAGCGTTCGGCCGGTGCCGGTGGCGACATCAAGGACTCGAAGGCTGGCTGGACTGCGGTCTTGAAAGCGGTTTAAACCTCGTTTAAGTGGCGCTAGCACGCGCCTGCGCATGGAATCGGCGGTGCCGCTAAACAGGATTTCAACCTGGAGGTCATAGAGCTCGGCGGAATGGTCGCTGAGATAGCCGTCGGTTTGGTGATGAAAGTTTTGGAGGTAGTAGTCGGGGTAAATCTGTCGATCGGTTTTGTCTGGAAGATCGTGAATATTGCCCGCCCGCCTGCGTTGCCATGTCGAGGGAAGATCAAGCCATACCAACGGGTAACGGCTGGCCCACTCCAGCCATGGACTGTCGAATAACTGATTTTTCGGATAAACCCCCTCTTCTGCTTCTTGCCAGTCGAGCTCTTCCAGAGCTGCCATCGACTGACGCAGCTTGCCGAGCAACTCGGTTGGAATTGGGTCCACATTTGGCATGGCTTCAGGAGCCAGCCACTTCATTAGCTGTGTGCTGAGTTCCTTGTGAGCCAGTCCGGCAAGGCTTTTTCCCTGCTGAAGAGATTGATAAGCGAACTTGGAGAGGCTGGGCGATGCCATGAAGCCTTGTTTTGATCATCTCCATTTCAGCGGATCCAGCGCCTTTTTGCTGATTCCTGAAAATATTGATATTCGTAAAGACAATGGCGATTTGGTAGCAACGGCTACAGAATAGTTTTTGTAACAGCTACTCAGGGAGGTGGTCGTGAGTGTGATGGTCTCTTCGGTTGAAGGCCTCGCTGGCGAAGAGCGCCAGCAGCTTTCCTATCAAGGCAACGTGTTGTCGCGTCGGCGTGAATCTGCAGCCGAGTTTTTGGCCTGGTCTGATTGCCATGCCCATGAACGCCGCCGCCGCTGTGCTGGTCAGGCCCAGATCGCTGCTCATCCGGACGTTAATGATCAACGCAGCGCGCTTGCTCAGCAGTTGGCTTGGGCAAGGCGCCATGCTCATCAAGAGCATTTACGTGCCAGTGCCATGGCTCAATTGCGTCACGACTAGTGATTCTCTGGCTCCTTGAATTCCTATCTCGATCTTCTGCTGATGGGGAGTCTTTTAAGGACGCTAAGGCCTTAGATGTTTTATGTAAAAACCCCCTGTTTTGGAGCTGGTTTAGCTCCGCGACAGGGGGTGATTAATCGACTTAAACGTAACTTTCTGTCTCTAATTCCCAGATTAAAAAATCTAGTTAGAGATCAAGCGTCGTAGTACATGGTGAACTCATGGGGATGAGGTCTTTGGCGCAGTTGCTGCACTTCTTCGTACTTAATGTCGATCCAGTTGTTGATGAATTCTTCGGTGAAGACTCCGCCTTCCATGAGGTAGTTCTTGTCGGCGTTGAGTGCTTCAAGAGAACCATTCAATGAGGC
>CATBLW010000160.1 GCA_949486985.1 Prochlorococcus marinus str. MIT 9215 | reverse complement strand
AGCCCCATGATCTGCTCGCTGGTGAGCACAACTTCTGTGGAAGATTGTTCAGTCAAGAGACAATTACAGGGCAAACGTCAAGAAGAGCAGCAATCAAGGAGAGCAGCCGCAAGATCGGTGTGGAGTCCATGGGATCCCCTATAGACGAGAACCTGAGCCTTAGGGAAACCCACAAGAGCCAAGTCACCGATCAGATCCAAAAGCTTATGGCGCACGGGTTCATCAGAGAACCTCAACGGAGGATTCAGCCATTGATCGCCATCACAAACCAAAGCATTATCAAGTGCCCCCCCCTGAATCAAGCCTGCGGCTCTTAATTGCTCGACCTGTTCGCGAAAGCCAAAAGTTCTAGCCGGTGCAATCTGCTCAACAAACCGCTCAGGAGTGAGCTCGATAGCCAACATCTGACGACCAATGACCGGTTGCGGGAAATCAATCACACCAACAACACTGAAGCTCTCCGCAGGCGTCGCAGTAATCACACTGGTGCCGCGATGGCGAACCAACGGTTGATTAAGTAAAGGAGGTGCCGGACGAGGCGTTGCTGCTGCAGTCATGCCAACCTCCGCAATCGCTTCCACCCATCCCAATGCAGAGCCATCAAGCAATGGGACTTCCTCTCCGGAGACTTGAATCTCTAGATGACTGAGGCCAGAGCCTGCAATCGCTGCCAGAAGATGTTCCACGGTGGCCAACCGACGGTTGCCAAGTTGAAGAGTGGTGCAGAGCTGACTATCTCGAACCTGATGAGGCGACAGCGTTACAGGAGGGGAAGGCGTGCCTTCATCAAGAAAGGAAAGATGAAAGCCAGGCTTCAATGATGGCAGCAGCCGCACCTCAGACTGCTGACCACCATGCAGTCCGACGCCAACTCGAGAAACCTCTCCAGCAAGCGTCCAGGACTGTTCATAACTACTAGGCCAAAGAGCCACTAAAACTTCCAGCCAACCCCGAGATTGAAGCGCCATTCTCCAGTGAAGTCCTGACTGGCAGCCTCTAGACGCAAAGGACCAACTGGTGTGGTCACGATCAAACCCGTACCAACGGAAATACCACTCCCAGGCTTATCAAGCAGTTTGCCTGGTTTACCAGGGACATTTGCTTGTGAACCAAAATCAGTACCGCCATCGATGAACAACTCACCAGCAACGATGTTCCAAATCGGGAATCGATATTCAATCGTGGCCTCACCAAAACTGCGCCCAACCGCAAGATCACAGTCGTACCAACCCCTTACGGAATTCGAGCCACCAAGACAGAAGGCCTCGTAAGGAGGTAACTGCCCAAGCACAGTGCCAGCTTTGAGTTGAAAGCCAATCGACTGCGGACAGCTGAATTCTTCACCAGGCTTAGGACGACAACCTTTGGCAAACTTCAACCAATTGACAGGAATAAAGTGCGTGTAGCTGGTGCGAACGCGATTAAACGTTGGTGAATTCTCACCAAAAGCGACAAATTGCTCGGTACCGAAACTAAAGAAATTCCCCGAAGTTGGGTTCCGAGGATCATTCAAAGTGTTGTAAGTGGCCGCCAATCTGACACCAAAAAGATTGTTATCAGTCGCGCAATTGAAAGCTATGCATATCACATCATCGTCAGGAGCACGGCCATTATTAAAGTCATTCGTTGAAACACCATAAGGGCGGCTAGATCCTGAGAAATTAATCGGCCTGACGTTTTGAGCACTCAAACCAACCAATACATTCCAAGGGACCACCTTGTAGGGGTCTCCTCCATTTAATGGTCTAGCAAAAATCACATTTCCGCCAACTCTCTGGAGAGCTACAGAATCACCTTCATAGTCAAACCAACTGTATTGCGGAGCATCACTTTCAGCCTTGGCAACAGAGTCAAACTTCCTTCCGGCAGGATTACTGCTTGAATGTATGTTGTAGGCATAAGAAGTGTTTTCATCATAATAATCTTCGACCGTGCGAATATTTCCATTGTTCTGGCTTTGGAAAACCTGAGGAACTTCTCTACTAAGGAACAAAGAAGTTCTAAAAGACGTGCGGTGACTATCTCCCTTGATCCAAGGATCAGAGAAGGTGAAGTTAGCCAGGCCTCCATACTGCCCGTAAGTGATGTTTAAAGCAGCATTCCAAGCCCTGCCGAAGAGATTACTATCTTGAACTTGAATCTGACCAAACACACCTTGACTCTGGCTATAGCCAAGACCACCTGACAGGGATCCGGTCGACTGTTCAACAATGCCTAGGACAATAATTATGCTGCCAGGCTCTTCAGGAACCGGCTGCAAAGTTACTTTGACATCACTAAACAAGGACGTGCCATACAGCCTTCTAATATCAGCTTCGAGCTGATTTCGGTTGAATGCTTCTCCTGGCTTAATTGAAATCTCTCGTGCCACAATCCAAGGCTTAGTTTTGCCTTTAATAAGCTCTCCATTCTCATCACTATCTTCTCCTTCTTTATTCAGGAATTTGACTTCAACGCCGGCCACAGTGCCTTGCACAACCTTCAGTTGAACAACGCCATCAGCAGTAATCCGATTAGGTCCTGAAATGCGAGCCAGTGAGTAACCTTCGCTTGAATACCACTGCTTCAGCATGTTCATCCGAACTTGCAGTTCATTGAGATTTAGCGTCCTGCCATAGTCAGGGCTAAAGGTTTCCTCAATAACACTTTCAGGAACAACAGAATCAGGTGGATCGAGCTCAACCTTGGTCAACAGTGGGTTCGGCAGCACCTGGACAACGAGCTGAACACCAAGAGGTCCATCAGTCGGTTCGATGCGCACATCAGAGAACCAACCCGTTGCATAAATCGCATCGAGATCTCCTTTGAGTTCATCTCGAGTAACCCGACTACCAGGACGCACACGCATGGCGTCATAAGCAGCAATCTCAACCCTTTCCTGCTCTGGATGACCAGCGATACCTTCAATGATCACCTCAGTAATCAGGACCCTTGGCTCAGCGATGTCTTGATCAGCGAAATCAAGCGGTTGGTCTCGCTCACCAGCTGGTCTGACCTGAATCTCTTCCGTTTCTGCAACCTCCTGAACAACACCGTCAGGAGGTATGGATTCAGCCACCTCAAAGGTGTCATCAATGGTCACTTCTTCTGCTGAGGGCACGCCGTCCTGCTGGACGGTCTGAGCCCGAACAGGCGTCGTCAGCAAAGGCAAGGCCAAAGCCAGCCCGAAGGCTCCTCGCCTCAATACATCCGAAGTTCCGCTGGAGAGGAAACTGGCCATGGAATTGGGAAATTCGGCTAGGAGGCCGCAAACTTGCGCTGACCTTACCTTTAGTTGCAAGGTTTAGGGCAGGCCCCTTGGACCCGTTTGAGGATCTCCCCGTAGGCCTCAACAACACCACCCAGGTCCTTTCGGAAGCGATCCTTGTCGAGAATGCGCGCTTCAGGATCTGTGTTGAGTTGGTCCCAAAGCCTGCAGGTATCAGGACTTATTTCATCAGCGACCAGAAGCTGTCCTGCTTGATTCATGCCCATTTCAAGCTTGAAATCCACCAGCAATAAATCCAGATCCGCAAAAAAAGATTTCAAAACCTCATTGACCCGTCGCGCCAATGTTTCGATCTCCTGCCTCTGATCTGCATTGATCAAACCAAGCAGCTCCAAGCGTGCATCGGTAAGCAACGGATCACCAAGACTGTCGTCTTTGTAGTAAAGGTCCAACAACGCAGGTGAAAGCTCTGTCCCGGCAGGAATTGGGGTTTGCTTGCAAAGCGATCCAGTCGCAACGTTGCGAAGCACAACCTCCACAGGGATCACCTCAACGCGCTGCACGGCCATCCAGTTTTCTGCGGCCAAACCGAGGTAATGAGTTGGCACTCCCTCTCGCTGCAAAACCTCGAACAGGCGGGCTGAAATCTGACAATTCAAACGACCTTTGTCTTCAAGCTGAGCACGCTTGAGAGCATTGAAAGCTGTTGCATCATTCTTGAACTCAACAAGAACCTGCTCCAGGTGATCTTAAGTGAATACACGTTTGGCCTTGCCCTCATAAAGCAACGGGCCGTGATCAGGCTTCATGGTGACTCCACAAATATTGAGGCCGGGGTTAGCTCCACAGGGGGAGTCTGGCTAGCAGCATGTCCTCCTGGTTGGCGTGGGGAACGCAACTGCTGTTGAAGGCGAATAGCCGCCTCTTGCTGATTCTGATCGTCTTGAATGAGCTCCAAAACCGTGTAGCGATCATCGATGCTCTCGGCTAAGCGCTCCAGCCGCTGACGCGCCTGTTCTCCATCGCCACCAGCAGCCAAATCCAAACTTATTTGCAGTCTGAGCAAATCTTCTGCAAGCCCCCAAGCCTCATCGACAGCCGCGCGATCTAACGCTGCTTCCAAAAGCGTTGTTGTCTGATCGTCATCGAGCTTGGCAAGCAAGTCAGCAAGGAGAGCAAGACGGCGAGATCCCAGCCCAACATTTTGCTCTTGCTGATTGCCACCAGCCATCAACACCATCGCCGCCTCATCTGGATGTCCCAAGGCGATTTCATGCTCGACAAATAAGTCGAGTGCATTACGCGTTAACGGCAAACCATCCTCGCTGTAACCAACGGTAAGCAGTTCGTTATCGAGCATCGCGAGGTTGCCATCAACCAAACGCCTTAAAGCCAATGTCGCGCCTGCATGATCAAGGGCTTCATTGGCTGCCTGCCAGGACAGCAACAACCACGTGCGGCGTTGAGGCCCAGGAGCAGGCCCAAAGCGACTCAACACAATCTGAGCACTATGCGGTGCTTTGCAGGCCATCAACGCCTGCGTGTTTTGGAGTATCCGTTCAAATGGCTGAGGAGCAGGAGCGACAACCATCAACCGATCGCGAAGTTCGCGCAGGCGAAGATCCAAACCAAAGCGACTGGCATCCGCACAAGCTGCTTTGAGCTCTGAAATTTCACCTTCTAACAAGACCTTTTCGTAAGCAGCTTGAGGCATGGGCTCAAGGACCAGAGCCCGTTCCGGCGCGATGCCATTGGAGGTTTGTTCAGCCGGCAATACTGCCGCCTGACTCGACGACGCCAGCAGCAAAATGGTCAGGGGCAGGGAGTAAATCCCCATAGAAAGAGAGGCGTTCGACAAAGATGGACAAGGGCAATGGATCGGCATCGCCAGGCCCAGCCCGCTCAAACTTAAGGGGCCTTGACGTCCCTGTTGCCTTCCATGGTCATCTCGAGCACCCGTCAGCATCCGCTTCCACCACTGCAGCGACTTCTCGTGATCGGAGCTGGCGGCCGTGAGAATGCGCTGGCGTGGGCTTTAGAGCGTTGCTCAGGAATTGAGCAGGTCTGGGTTACACCAGGCAATGGCGGCACCGAAACACATCAAGGATGTCAAAGACTGGCGATCGCGGAAACAGACCTCGACGCTCTAATCAACAGTTGCCAATCGCTTCAAATCGATCTCGTCGTCATTGGGCCTGAGGCCCCGCTAGCAGCAGGAGTCGCTGACGGGCTGCGCAAGGCAGGCCTAACGGTGTTCGGCCCTGGCGCCGATGGAGCCCAGCTGGAGGCCAGTAAAACCTGGGCAAAAAGGCTGATGGAAGAGGCTGGCGTACCAACTGCAAAACACTGGACAGCCAGCAGCGAAGCCGAGGCGATGGCTGTTTTGCAACAGCTGCAAACCCCGCTTGTTGTCAAGGCTGATGGCCTGGCTGCCGGCAAAGGCGTCTACGTTGCTGACAGCGTGGACGACACCGCTGAAGCCATTCGCGAGGTGTTTAGCGGGCGTTTCGGGACTGCAGGCTCTCAATTGGTGCTGGAAGAGCGGCTGGAAGGACCTGAAGTTTCAGTGTTTGCCTTGGCTGATGGGGAAAGGCTGAGGCTGCTTCCACCTGCACAGGATCACAAGCGCTTAAAAGAAGGAGACCAAGGCCCTAACACCGGCGGCATGGGTGCTTACGCACCTGCTCCGCTATTGGATGCAGCTGGTCTGGAGGATGTCAGGCGATTGGTTCTAGAGCCCACGCTGGCAGCTCTAAAACAAAGGGGCATCGACTATCGCGGGGTGATCTATGCCGGCTTGATGCTGACCAAAACAGGCCCGAAGGTGATCGAATTCAATTGCCGCTTCGGTGATCCCGAGTGCCAAACCCTGATGCCCTTAATGGGTCCAGAGCTTGCTCAGGTCCTCCAGGCCTGTGCCCTTGGTTGCCTCGACCAGG
Source organism: Prochlorococcus marinus str. MIT 9215 (assembly GCA_949486985.1). Taxonomy (GTDB): domain Bacteria; phylum Cyanobacteriota; class Cyanobacteriia; order PCC-6307; family Cyanobiaceae; genus MIT-9215. Next base: position 8,641 of record CATBLW010000160.1, on the reverse strand, counting down.
CCGCTGAACTTGCCATCCAAGACAAATGCAGCGCCTGCGTGGTTGCGGCCGCCTCGGGTTATCCAGAAGCTCCCCGTCGCAACGACCCCCTGAACATTGATCTGCAAACAGGCCCATCTGTTCAGCTGTTTCATGCCGGCACCAGTCGCCAAGCCGATGGCAGTTTGATCACCGCCGGGGGCAGAGTGCTAGCCGTGGTGGCTCAGGCAAAAGATTTTGATCAAGCCTTTAAGGCCAGCTACGAAGGTCTGGCGCAAGTTCATTTCGATGGGATCAGCTATCGCCGTGATATCGGTCACCAGGTTCGTCAGTCCTAGGGTGCTGGCAAGAAGAGTGGCTTGATGGCCAGCAGCAATTCGCCAGCCATCTCCTCGTGGGCAAGCCCTGAGGGGGGCGATCCACCACCAGAGCAAGACAACTTGTGGCGTCGCATATTGCTTTGGTGGGCCGAGTTCAGCCTGCAAACCAAGTTGCTGGCCATCGCCACATTTGTGGTGAGCCTGATGATGACGAGCATCACCTTCGTTGCTCTCAATGGCATCCAGCGGGATGCGGTAATGAACGACACCCGCTATGCCAGAGACCTCGGCCTCTTGCTTTCAGGCAACGTCACCGAACTCGTGGCCGAAGGCCATGAGCAAGAACTATCGAACGTTGCAGAAAAGTTCTGGCGCTCAAGCAGCAGCATCCGTTACATCTTTTTCGCAGATCCAGATGGATTGATCAATCTGGGGATTCCGATCAGCGCCAATACGGCGAACAAGAACAGCGAGCTTGTCTTAAGTAGAAGGCTGCAACTACCGGAAGAACTCCTCAGCCGCCCAAAAGAACCTCTGGTTCGCCAACACCAAACCCCTCAGGGACAGATCATTGATGTCTTCGTTCCACTGATTAAGAACGGGCGCTATCTAGCTGTTCTCGCTCTCGGAGTGAAGCCGAATGACAATGTCCTCGCCAGTGCAGCACTGACAAGAGAAGTCACCGTTGCTGTCTTCATCTCCATCTGGGTGTTGGTCATCCTCGGGGCTGTTTTTAACGCCCTCACGATTACCAGGCCTGTCAAAGAGCTGCTGCGAGGGGTCCGATCGATTGCCTTAGGCAATTTCAAAGCCCGAATCGCCTTGCCCGTCAGTGGGGAACTCGGAGAACTGCTCAATGGATTCAATGCCATGGCGTCCCAACTGGAGATCTATGACGCCGCCAATATCGATGAGCTCACCGCTGCCCAGGTGAAGCAACAGTCGCTCATTGCGACCATGGCTGATGGGGCTCTATTGCTCGATGAACGTGGCCAAATTGTGCTAGCCAATCCAACGGCAAAAAGGCTATTTCGCTGGGAAGGGCGCAACCTTGAGGGACAAGAACTGCTGAATGAGTTACCCGAGCTGCTCTCGATCGAACTTCATGAGCCGCTCGATTCACTGCTGAACAATGTCCGTGAAAGCAATGATCTTCGCTGCAGCCTCGAAGAACCAAAACGTACCCTTCGCATCGTTCTTCAGTCAGTAAGGGATCCGAGTGGTGAAACCCTCAAGGGAATTGCTGTAACCGTCCAGGATTTAACCAGGGAAGTGGAGCTCAACGCAGCCCAGAGCCGGTTTATCAGCAATGTCTCTCATGAACTGCGAACGCCTCTGTTCAACATCAAGAGCTACGTGGAAACACTCCACGACATGGGAGACCAACTCAGCGAAGAAGAAAAGCAGGAATTTCTTGGCGTGGCGAATGCCGAAACCGACCGACTCAGCCGCCTCGTTACAGATGTGCTCGATCTTTCACGCCTTGAATCGGGGCGGCCAATGGAATTCGAAACCATTGATCTTCTGCCGGCAGTTGAACAAACAATGCGCACCTACAAGCTGAATGCGGACGAGAAGCAGGTTGAGCTTGTTATCAATATCGACAAAGAACTGCCGATGATTCTCGGCAATTGGGACTTGCTCTTGCAGGTGTTGGACAACTTGGTTGGTAATGGCCTCAAGTTCAGCCGCAGCGGCGGCAAGCTGGTTATCACGGCTTACACCTGGCCAGACGTCTGCCCAATGCCAAATAGCAAAGCAAGCACAAACAATGCAGCTCCATACTGCGAATTGTCTTCACCCCTTCCTCGCTTACGTGTCGAACTAGCAGATACCGGCTGCGGGATTAATGAAGACGATCAACAGCGCATCTTCGAAAGGTTTTATCGCGTTGAAAATGCAGTGCATACAGAAGTTGGCACTGGCCTTGGCCTATCGATCGTGCGCGGGATTATTGAAAAGCATGGCAGCACAATCCGTATGGTCAGCGAAGTGGATGTTGGTACAACATTCTGGTTTGACTTGCCGTTAGCGCAGTCAGACGCGGACGAGCTCATGCTCCAAGCTGAACGCAAAAATCGCGAGGAAGCCCTGGGATTAGAGCTCTAAATTAAACAAACATTTGAATCGCATGAGCAACACTTGAACCATCAGATATCAATCAAAAGCTCTACAAATTGATCCAATCAAGATTGCGGCTCAACACCCTCAATAATCCGAGACAATTCACTTCTCTCGTCGCCAACAATCCGAGACGGCGCACCACTAAAGATTCTCTCAAAATTCGAGAAGGAGTCTTTAATCTGCGGTCCATTATCAGTAATAACGTATTCACGAATTCTCTTGTCATGCCATGAGCCGCGCATCTTAAATACATTCACAGCCCGCGCCATCTCACCACGGATTTCAACATATTGAAGCAGCAAAATAGTGTCCGTAATTGTTGAGATATGAGAATCAGTTATCGAATGGCTGCCCATAAACTCCTGGGCAGTATTTGTAAAGAATCCGGCGATCTCTTCTTGCTTTGCATAACCAGTTACTCCGATCACAAACTGCCTAAAGGCGTTAAGGCTCACACCCCGAGCCAAAGCAGAGAGCGAATCGATTGCAAGCCTTGAGGGCTTGAATTGCGTGATTTCAGTCTTGATGATCTGAAGATGATCTTCAAGGCCGGTCGATTCTGGATAAGCACAAATAATTTTAAGTAGGCCTTCTCTTTCCATCTCCTCAAAATCAATTCCCCAACTGGTTGCATTGCGCAGCAGCTGAGCACGTGATTCTTCATAAGCGAAGAGGATCGCACGCTCTTTATTATTAAAAGCATCTTCAATAAATTTGGAAACGAGAAGTGTCTTACCCGTGCCAGTTGCACCAGTAACAAGAATGATCGAATCCTTAAAGAAGCCTCCACCACACATCTCATCAAGATGAGGGACACCTGAACTAATCCTTACGTTTGAAGAACGCTGCGTAAGCCGCATCGCTCCCAAAGGAAAAACACTAATTCCATGCGTTCCCATCGTGAACGGAAACTCACCCTTCATATGCGTAGTTCCACGCAATTTAAGGATCTCAACAGTGCGTCGACGCTTCTCAGTCTCAAGCACATTGCGCAGGATGACGACATTATCGGAGACAAATTCCTCAACCCCATAGCGTGCAATTGGCCCATATTCATCAATACGCTCCGTCGTCATGACGGTTGTGACGCCGACCTCTTTCAGGCGTGCAATCAAACGAAATATCTCTCTACGAACAACAAAAACAGCATCGTATTGCTGAAAAACAGCCGTGATTGAATCAATCGCTACCCGCTTGGCCTTGTACTTACGAATCGCGTAATTAATCCTTTCAATCAAGCCTGACAGATCAAAACTTCCGGCCACATCTTGGCCATCAGGATCAGGCGAAGCATCGAGGATAAACAACTTATCCTGATCCACCATTTCCTGGAGATTCCAACCGAAGCTGGCCGCATTGCGAAGGATATCTAAGGGAGATTCCTCGAAGGTCACGAATATTCCCGGCTCATCGAACTGACTAATGCCGTTATGCAAAAAATGAAGAGAGAAAACTGTTTTACCCGTTCCCGACGTACCGCTTACAAGCGTGCTGCGTCCCGTCGGCAAGCCACCATGACAAACGTCATCAAATCCTTCGATCCCAGTAGGGAGCTTCTGCACCTGCATCTTGGAGGAGCCTTCGGCACTGGGGTACTGCATAACCAAAACGATCTGAACAAACCTTAGTGAGAACCAGCTAAAGAACGAACATCTTCACCGCGAGGCTTAAGAATCTGCTTCTTCTATGTCTTCGTCTACCAATGCATCTCGCAGCGTCGAAGACAAAGCATCATCAGTCAACTCGTCATAGAGAAGATCGAGGCCAATCAAAACCCGCTCACGATCAGAGAGATCGCCAATGATGCGGCGAACAGGTGGTGGCAAAATCTTGGCAAGGGTTGGCGTCGCAAGGATCTTATCTTCTTCAGCAAGCTGAGGATTTTTCAGCACATCAATCACTTTCAATGCATAAACTCCTTTAAATTCATTCTCAAGAATGTTGCGGAGAGTTTTCAGTGCCCGCATTGAGTTTGGAGTATTACCTGCCACATAAAGTTTCAGGATGTAGGTCTTGCGTGGGCTCATGATAACAACTCCGATTTTTGTTCTGAATAGGAACTTATTTCTGTCGCTTGAATGGGCTGATCCGCAGGCACAGAACGACGATACATCTCACAAAGATGAGCCATCACATCCAACAAAGCAAGTCGATAATCCTGTAAGAAATCATCCTCTTTTCCAGCAAGTTTGAGTTGCTGCAAGAAGCCATCCATCAGATTCATATGGATTTCAACAGCCCGCGTAATTGGCAAATCGCCAAAGAATGCGGTGTTCACAAAGCTTTCGAGCGCCTGATTCGCAGCCCCTGGATCCCGAAAGTAACTGCTTAATAAATTTCTATAGGTGCGTTGGAGAGATTGCAAAAGTTCCTTCTGTTCATCAGAGGGGAGATTGCGCAGGAAGCGAGAAGGGTCGCGCTTATAAAAAACACCTAGACACCCCAACCTCTCCTGCAAACGGCTTTGGAGTCGCCAAACCTCATGGCTATTGGCATCAGCATGATTCTCCAATGAGGACTGCTCACGCTCTTGCCCATCTTTGAAGTGATGACGCAGGAAACGGGAGATAGCTGCATCAACGCTGTAGCCCAATTGCTCAAGTTGATCTACGGGTAGATGAACTTCCTCGGCGTGGTAATCGATCTTCCCTTTGAGTGCACCAACCACAACAGCAGGGAAAACCAATCCCTGTTGCTGCAAAGCCTCTCGATTTTGAGGATCAAATAGGGACTGATCAACAACGATGGCATCCAGCAGCTCACGCTGACTCTCCAAGGTCTTGAGAAGATCGCCCCCTCCTTCAAGAGGCAAATCAATAGGCTGATAGCGATTGGCTGGGAGCCAGGAACGACAAGTCTCAAAAGCTTCAGGAGACTGCAACAACAAGCCAATAGATAGTGCCGGCTTGACCATCACCCTCTTCAAAGGTCTGCTATTGAATCTTGACGAAAGGGGCCTCGAAGCGCAAAGATCTTTGTTTGTCTTTCGATTGCGGCTCAGGCCCAATCGGAAATTGGGTTGAGAGCAGCAATGCTCTTCGTCTCATTCCTCCGAGCCTGAACGCGTCTTACCTCCATGGCAGACACTTCCACAGCAGCCAAAACCGCGACCTCTTCAGAGGCCAATGGCGCCTCTTGCTACGCAATCGTTGAGGCATCCGGGCAGCAATTCTGGATACAGCCCAACCGTTATTACGATCTCGACCGGCTACAGGCCGAGGTTGATGACACCATCACCCTTGAGAACGTTCTCTTGGTGAAAGATGCCAAGGGGACATCACTTGGCCAGCCTTATGTCAAAGGCGCAACCGTTGAGCTCAAGGTGATGGCCCACCGCAGGGGGCCAAAAATAATCGTCTACAAAATGCGTCCGAAGAAGAAGACGCGTCGCAAGAATGGGCACCGCCAGGAGCTCACCCGTGTCATGGTTCAGTCCATATCAGTCGGCGGCAAAGCCATAAGCTGAGACCCTACAAGCTCCAATCGCTTTCATTTCTCTGATTTCTCATGGCTCATAAGAAAGGCACAGGCTCCACACGTAACGGTCGCGATTCCAATTCCAAGCGTCTTGGGGTTAAGGCTTATGGCGGCGCAACCGTCACAGCAGGATCAATTCTGATCCGCCAACGGGGCACCTCTGTATTGCCTGGAGACAATGTTGGCAAGGGAAAAGACGACACCCTCTTCGCCTTGACCGATGGAGTGGTGAAATTTGAGAGCATTCGCCGAGGCCTGCGCAACCGTAAGCGCATCAATGTTGCAGCGGCCGCAGCTAGCTAAGCAATGATTGCCTGCTGATTGCATCAGCTTCATTCACGCTCCAGAAATCACGTTGAATCCATCTCGAATAAGACTGCAATAACAATTGTGGTTGCAATTGCCAGTGTCTGGAATTAAAATGTGGCTATTCATAATTTGGCGACACTTTCAGCAAGAGATTCTGGAGTGCAAGAACATCTCCTTCACAGAAGCCTGTTCATCAACATCCTTGACCTAATTAATCATTAATGTCCTTGCCCTCGTCATCACGATGTTCATGGTGATTAGAAGCGTTCAATCACGTCTTAGCCTGTAAGCGAGTTAATCAAGAGCTGTGCAGGTGGAGGCCCCCTTCGGCTTCGTTGTGATCGATAAACCAGCAGGTCTTACCTCACATGACTGCGTCAGTCGCATGCGCCGCGTGTTTGGCCTCAAACGCGTGGGCCATGGAGGCACGCTTGATCCTGCCGTAACAGGGGTTTTACCTATCGCCCTGGGCCATGCCACCAGGCTGCTGCCCTATCTGCCCGGAGCCAAGAGCTATCGCGGCAGCATCCAGCTGGGCCAACGCACCAGTAGCGACGATCAACAAGGAGACCTGATCTCCAAGCAAGCCTGGCCCGAATTGGACACGGCAGAGATCGAGACCTATCTCGAGCCGTTTCGCGGCACGATTCAACAACGGCCACCGCAAGTTTCAGCCGTTCATGTGCAAGGGGAACGTGCCCATGCACGCGCACGGCGTGGAGAAACGATGGAGATACCAGCGCGAACGATCACGATTGAGCGCTTGCAGCTACTCAGCTGGAACCAGCAACTGGGCCAACTCGACTTCAACGTGGATTGCTCATCAGGCACATACATTCGCTCGCTTGCAAGAGATCTAGGCGAATTAATTGGCTGTGGCGGTTGCCTTGGCTGGCTAAAGCGAACCCAAGCATTGGGATTCCACGAGCAACAAGCCGTACCACTACCCGATCGAGACAATCCATCCCTAACGACTCCGCCGGCTGTGTTAGAGCCACTCACGGCCCTTGCACACCTTCCCAGACTGCAACTCAACGAAGAGGAACAGGAGAGCTGGCGCTGCGGGCGACGCATTACGGCCCATCAAGATCAATGCCAACCAGCGCCCAAACCGTTGGCCTCTGATCAGCAAGAATCTGCTCCAATCGAAACTGAAGCAAGTGAAAACGAAGCAAGCGACAACGAAACAGGCGAAAGCAAGCCAAGCGAAAGCAAGCCCATGCTCGTGGTGATTGGCTGCAGAGGAGAAGTCGCCGGAATGGCCTACTGGGAAGACAGCTCAACTGTGAAGCCAAAAGTGGTATTCAACGCACGGGGATGATCGCAACACTGACGTTCAAGACAAACGCCCCTAGCGTTGATGTTCAAGCAACAACCTGATCAGCCTCCACCATGTCCGGCCATAGCAAATGGTCTCAAATCAAACGCAGCAAAGCTGTGGTGGATTCCAAGCGTGGAGCTGTGTTCAGCCGACTGGCACGAGAAATTTCTGTAGCAGCGAGATCCGGCGGCGACCCCAACGGCAATTTTCAGCTGCGTACCGCGATCAACAAGGCCAAAGCCGCACGAATGCCTGCGGCCAATATTGAGCGGGCGATTTCAAAAGGCTCGGGACATAATCAAAATGGGACCTGCAAACTCGAGGCCATCTGCTACGAGGGTTACGGGCCTGGAGGCGTGGCGATTCTCGTGGAGACGCTGACAGACAATCGCAATCGCACAGCCGCTGAACTGAGGCTGGCCTTCAATAAACATGGCGGCAAGCTCGGCGAAAGCGGCTGCGTGGCGTACTTGTTTGAACAACGCAGCGAAGTTTATTTGAACGGGGAGCCTCTGCAAGGCGAGGGCAGCTTTTCAGAAGAGGCCCTGCTGGAGAACCTTTTGGAGATTGAAGCTGATGGCTATCAATTGATCGACGATGGTGCAGTGGTGTATGGCCCTTTTAAAGCCCTCGAATCCCTGCAGGCTGGCCTCAAAGACCAAGGCTGGGCTGTTGAGGGATGGGAACACTGCTGGAGACCACTCACCACGATCAGCCAAGCAGATAAAAAAAGCGACGAACAATGCCTTCAATTACTGGATGTACTAGAGGGGCTCGACGATGTGCATGGCATCAGCTCCAATTTGGAGCCAATCCAAGCAGAGCAGTAGCTGTTATTAAAGGCTTAGCGATACAGCCTTCTAAAAGAATGAACGAATCAAACGATCAATAAACAAAAAATCCGCCAGGCTCTTGATTGCAAGCCCAACGGATTTCGCGATCAACTCAGATCTCTGCTCTTAGAACTGGCAGGTCACACCACCGGAGGCACCCCAATCGGTGCCGCGGCTTGATCTGCCCACAATGAAACCTGGCGATGATTGCGCAACCAACTGGCCGGCAACTGATCAGTGCATGGCGATTCCAACAAGGCCTTGAGGATGTCGGCCTT
>CATBLW010000159.1 GCA_949486985.1 Prochlorococcus marinus str. MIT 9215 | reverse complement strand
TGCAACGTTGTCAGCCATCAAGCTTCTTTTCGCTGGTCATCAGGCTAGAACCTCTTCAAGATCAACTGCATTTTTAATTGGGTCATTCTCTTGCTCTCTACTTGCTGGCCTTTGGCGGTCTCTTGCTCGTAGCTGTGCTCCTTGATGATTTAGCAGCGCGGGTTCGTGTCCCTGGAATCTTGATGGTTCTGGTTCTTGGCCTGTTAATCGACAACAAAATCCAGGTCTCGGCGCAAGCTCAAGCATCGTTACTGTCTTTGTCTCACGCTGAGCAGATCACCCAAGCAGCACTGGTGTTGGTGTTGTTTTTTGGTGGCCTCACCACCAATTGGGTTGAAGTGAGGGCTGTCATTAAGCCGGCCGTGAGATTGGCGACTTTGGGTGCCTTGCTTACGGCGCTGTTGCTCACTTTGGTGATGCTGGGCCTGGGACGAGCTGAAGGTAATGCGGGCTTCAGTGCTCTATTGCCGAAGGCTTTGTTTGTGGGCGCGATGGTTTGCAGCACCGATGCTTCGGCCACGTTGGCGTTGTTGCGTCCAATGGCGAGTCGTCTGCCAAAACCTGTCTTGGATTTGATCGAAACGGAGTCGGCATTTAATGACCCCATGGCTGTGATTTTGGCTGGCTTGGCGCTTGCTTTGGCTGGTGGTGAAGGGTTGAACTCCGCCACCCTTTTAACCGAGGTTGTTCGTCAGTTTTTGCTGGGCATCCTGTTGGGTTTTCTTGGGGGCAGCTTGACCACCCAGCTATTGGGCAGTCGCATGTCTCTCAATACGAACTCCATGTTGCCTGTGGTGAGCCTGGCCTTATTGATGGTGCTTGCAGGTGGCACAACCCTGATGGGTGGAAGCCCTTTATTGGCTGCCTATGTCGCTGGGTTGGTGTTAGGGAATGGCTCAGGGACAGATCAGTTGGTGTTGGAGGAAGCTCATGCCAGTTTCGCCAAAATGGCCGAATTACTCCTGTTCCTTTGCATGGGTCTTGTGGTCGCGCCTGAGGACGTTGTTAAAGCCGCTGGTGCTGGGCTTTTGTTGTTTCTCGTGATGCAACTGGTGCGATTGTTGATTGTTCACTCCCTTTTACTGCGCAGTTCTTTTTCTGGTTCTGAACGTTCTTTTGTTTGCTGGGCTGGCTTGCGAGGGGCTGTGCCGATTGCGTTGGCGATTAATGCTTGGGCTTCGCCGGTGAGTTGGGGCAAGGACATGCCTCCTTTGGCGCTTGCCGTCGTGTTGTGCGGTTTGTTGTTTCAGGGGCTGGCCTTGGTGCCCATTGCGAATCGACTTGGCCTCTCTAACCGTGTAGTTGCTTCTTCATCTGTTTCCTCTAGCTCGTAGCCTCATCTCTATAACTGCGGTCGTGTTCCATGCGCCTTCTGCTTGTTGGTTGCACTGGCTTTGTGGGCCGTGAGTTGGTGCCGCATTTGTTGGCTTCTGGCCATCAGCTCACCTTGGTTAGCCGCAAGCCTCCGCAAGGCTTCCAGTCATCTCCTCAGCAGTATGAGTTGAACTGGTTGCAAGCTGATGTAGCAAATCCTTCGAGTTGGCAGGCAGAAGATCTTGTTGAGGCTCTTGCACAAGCTGAAGGGGTTGTGAACTTGGCCGGTGAGCCCATTGCTGAACAACGCTGGACCTCATCGCATTGCCAAAAGCTTGAAGACAGTCGTTTGGTTACGACGACGGCTTTGGTGCAAGCCATGAGTCAAATGGATCAACCGCCGAAGATTTTTGTGAGTGGCTCAGCGGTGGGCTATTACGGCACGAGTCCTGATCAGCATTTCTCCGAAACAAGCCCTTGCGGAGATGATTTCCTCGCTCGCCTTTGTGAACGTTGGGAAGCTGCTGCTGCAGCCAAACCTGCTGCTGTTCGTTTGCTGGTTGTGCGCATCGGCATTGTGCTTGGACCTGATGGTGGAGCCCTTGCGAAAATGCTGCCAGTTTTTCGTGCCGGTTTTGGGGGGCCGTTGGGAAGTGGCCGTCAATGGATGAGCTGGATCCACCGCACCGATCTCTGCCAGTTGATTAGCAATGCACTTGAAGATCAGGCTTGGTCAGGAGTGGTCAATGCTGTGGCCCCCGAGCCTGTATCCATGGCTGCTTTTGCAGCAGCACTGGGCAAGACTCTTGGTCGTCCCAGCCTGTTGCCTGTGCCAGGCCCACTGCTGAAAGTTCTGCTTGGGGATGGTTCTCGCGTGGTACTCGAAGGTCAGCAGGTGAGCTCAGATCGATTGGCCGGTTTGGGTTTCAGGTTTCGCTATCCCGATCTCTGCCAGGCCCTCGCTGCTGCCACCAGTCCCAAGCCGCATTGATCAGGGCAGCCGCCATGAGCAGTCCGATGGCGGGTGTGAAGAGAGGTCCCCAGAGTTGTTCGAAACGTTGCATTGGGCTTGTGATGCCCTGCCCCATCGCCAGGACGGCGACACCAAACCAAAGAGCACCGGAGATCACCACAAACACATTCACAATCAGCAACCTGTCCAACCATTGCTTCCAGATGGGCTCTGTAGGGGGAAGGGTCATTGGCGTTGGCTTGCAAGCAGGTCTGTGATCGCGTTCGCTAGTCGATTCGCACCACCTGAGGAACCAAGTCTGCGTTGGGCTTGATCATGACACTGCTCGCTGAGGTTTGTGTCTTGTTGGCTGCGTTTCAATAGCTCCATGGTCAGCTTGGCGGTGTCGCGGAGCAAGGCCGTCTCACCAGGCTCACCGGCTGCACAAAAAACTGTTGGTCCCAGTAGTCGGCGTTGAGCTTCTGCAAAGGAGGCCGTGAACTGTGGCCCTTGACCTGGCAATTGCAGTACTGGTTTGGCTAAACCAACAGCTTGCTCAGCAGCGGTGCCGGCCATGCAGAGCAGCAAGTCACTGCTATGCAGTACGGCATTGAAAGACTGCCATCGCAGGTTGATGTGCCGTTGTTCACGCACCAGTTGATGGCATGAGCCTGTGATTAACTTCCAGCCTCGCTTGCTCGCTAGCGCGGCGATGCTGCTTGCTTTCATTGTTGCCACTAAAGCCATGTCGAGGCTCAGTTTGCCGCTTGTGAATTGATGTTCTGGCAGCCATTCCACGACGGCTAAGAGCAAGAGGATGTTCCTCTCCAGTTCCGGATGGCGACTGCCAGGGAGCAGACCCAAGCGGTATGAGCAGATGGGCAAGCGTGCTTGGCTTTCTAAAACCGGGTCCATAAAAGGATTCCCGAGGAAGTGCACAGGTCGCTTTAGTTGGCCAGTGAGATCGATGCCAGT
>CATBLW010000158.1 GCA_949486985.1 Prochlorococcus marinus str. MIT 9215 | reverse complement strand
TTGCAGCGCCCCGTGATGATCACTTCCGTTTCAGCCGGTTTTCGGAGCAGTGTTTGCACAATCGGTTCCACCGGCAGCAGCTCGAGATCCACGCTTGGATTGAGCTCATCAAGGATCACCGTTTTGTAGAGGCCGCTTTCGATGGCGGCGCGGGCAATCTCCCAGGCCCGTTCGGCTTCCACGTAATCAATTGGTTGTTGTAGCCCTCGCCAGACAATGGCATCGCGGCCCGAGCGCAGATGATCAACAAGATGGGGATAACTTTCCCGTAGCGCAGCGATTGCAGCATCTTCTGTATAACCTTTGCCGCCCTTGAGCCACTGCAGGATTAAAACGCGATGGCTTTTGTCTTGGCTAATGCCTTTGCCAATCGCTTGTAGGGCTTTGCCGAGGGCGCTTGTGGATTTTCCCTTGCCGTCACCGGTGTAAATCTCAATGCCGCCGTTGGTTTGAAAGGGGACAACAGTATTGGCTTCAGCTGTTGGACGGCGATGTGCACGCATTTCCGAATGCAGATCTGCCAGCTCCACGAGTGATCGTGGAGCGCCTCGTCCGGTCACGATGATTTCCATGCCATCAGGCCGGCTTTTGAGTGCTCGAACCACATCCTCTGCATCGAGGAGCCCCAGATCAAGCACTGGACTCAGCTCATCCAGAACAACCACTGAATACAGTTCGCTGGCAATCGCTCCTTTGGCAATATCCCAGCCTCGCTGGGCTTCCTGGCGATCAAACTTGTTGGCCTCCTCAGCAGTGAAAAAATCACCACGCCCGGTGCGGACTTGGTCGATTAAGTGGGGAAAGCCTTGTTGCAGAGCTTCGATCGCTGCATCTTCGTCGTAAGCACGGCCTGGCCCTTTTAAAAAGCGAAGCAGCAGCACCCTCGTGCGTCGTTTCTCACAGATGCCAAGGCCGATGGTGCGCAGTACAACTCCAAGAGCTGCTTGGCTTTTGCCTTTGCCTTCTCCGTCATAAATATGCAGTTGACCATGGCTGCGCTCTTGGCTATCGGCTGCGGTGACAATGCCGACACCACGTCGAGGCTTGCTGCCCGACGATTGCTTGTCTCTGGAGGTGTTGGAAGCCTCCGTCTGCGACACCATGAACAGTTCCTTCTACGGTTGGAGCTTACCTAGATCAACGGGCTAGGCATGTGATCAAAGGGACTCCTCATTCGCTGTTGTTTCGACAGTTGGAAGTTTTGCCTGAGCAACAGCAGGAGCAGTTGCAGCTTTTGCGCCAGTTTTTTGCTGATTTCTCTCGGGTTTGTGTTGCCTATTCCGGCGGGGTTGATAGTGCCTTGGTGGCTGCGATCGCTAAGGAGCAGTTGGGTTCTGCTGCGATTGCCGTGACAGGAGTCTCTCCCGCTCTTGCCCCGCATTTACGGGATGAAGCACGGGATCAAGCGCTTTGGATGGATATTCGCCATCAGGAATGTGAAACCAGCGAATTGGAAGATTTGGCTTACAGCAGCAATCCAGATAATCGTTGTTTTGCTTGCAAGCGGGAATTGCATCGCCATCTCAAGTTGATTGCTCAAGCTGCTGGGGATGCGCAGCTGGTTGATGGTGTTAACCACGATGATCTTGGCGACCATCGCCCTGGGATTGATGCTGGCCGGCAAGCTGGTGTTCGCTCGCCATTGGCTGAGTTGGAGATTGGCAAAGTTGCTGTTCGGCAAATCTCTCGGGCGCTTGGATTGCCTTGGTGGAATAAACCTGCACAACCTTGTCTGGCTTCACGATTCCCTTATGGCACAAGCATTAGTGCAGCAAAGTTGCGCCAGGTGGGCATCGCGGAAGCCTGGTTAAGAACAGATGGCTTATCGGATGTGAGGGTGAGAAGCGATGGCTTGGCGGCTCGCATTGAGCTGCCACCAGATCAGCTCAAGCAGTGGCTGCTTGAGGTTGATCTTGATGCCGTTGTTGATCATTTTCTTTCCCTTGGCTTCACATCGGTAAGCCTTGATTTAGAAGGCTTGGTGAGTGGCAAGCTCAACCGGCGGCCAGAAGCCTGAATGGCGAGTTGATGGTGAACATGCATAGGCCAAAGGCCTATGCAATTCTTTCGCCTCGGTTTGAAAAGCCCAGATCATCATTCTGATCAACAGATCACTGCTGGTGTTGCTGAGCTTTTCGGATTGCGCATGCTGCTGGCTATAGCGGCTGGTGTATCCCTGCGGAAGCTTCTTAGGGAATGATGCTCTGCTGCGAGTTCCTGGCGCAGGATCTCACAGGCGCTTTCTGGCATGGTGTGATCACCGCAGGTGAACACATCAATCGCTGCATAACCACTCTCGGGCCATGTATGGATCGAGATATGGGATTCCGCTAGCAGGGCAAGCCCAGTCACACCTTGCGGTTCAAATCGGTGGGTGATCAGGTTGAGAAGAGTGGCACCAGC
>CATBLW010000157.1 GCA_949486985.1 Prochlorococcus marinus str. MIT 9215 | reverse complement strand
TCACAGAAGGTCCTCAAGCCTCACCTTTTGATTAAAGGTGGTCATGCCTTGAGTGGTGAATTGAAGGTCAGTGGTGCCAAGAATTCAGCTTTGGTGTTGATGACGGCGGCACTGCTGACGGAAGGAGTCGTTGAGTTAGCAAACGTTCCCGAACTTACCGATATTCAGGGGATGGCTGAAATCCTCGGATCGCTTGGAGTCAGCGTCAAGCGCCGTCACCAAGCCATTCGGCTTCAAGCTGACAATCTCAACCATGCAGAGCCTCCCTACGAATTGGTGAATGGCCTAAGGGCCAGCTTTTTCTGCATCGGTCCTCTGCTTGGGCGTTTGGGGCACGCGAAGGTTCCTCTGCCAGGTGGATGTCGCATCGGTGCCCGGCCCGTTGTTGAGCACATCAAGGGATTGAAAGCTCTTGGTGCAGTCGTCAACGTTGAGCATGGCGTTGTGACCGCATCAGTGCCTGGATCGAGTCGACGCCTGAAGGGCGCTTCGATCATGTTGGATTGTCCAAGTGTTGGTGCAACAGAAACTGTTCTGATGGCGGCTGTTCTTGCCGAAGGAGTCAGCACGATTGAGAATGCGGCCCAGGAGCCTGAAGTTCAAGATCTGGCGAAAATGCTCAATGCCATGGGTGCTCGCATTAGCGGTGCCGGTGGCCCCGTGATCACGATTGAAGGAGTCGAACGATTAAACGGCTGCAGTTATGCCGTTATGCCCGACCGCATTGAGGCCGGCACGTTTTTGTTGGCCGCGGCCATCACCAGGTCCACCCTTCGTGTCGCCCCAATCATCCCTGAGCATCTCAATGCCGTTTTGCAAAAGCTGAGGGATTGCGGATGCAAGCTTGAAATCGAGAATCAAGGCATCACGATCATCCCCGGAGAGCTTCACGGGGTTGATATCACAACACAGCCATTCCCTGGCTTCCCGACGGACCTTCAGGCCCCATTTATGGCGCTACTGGCTACCACTCAGGGCACAAGCGTCATCACTGAGAAAATCTACGAGAACCGCATGCAGCATGTTGCTGAACTGCAACGTATGGGAGCTTCTATTCGCTTGCAGGGAAACACTGCCGTCATTGAGGGTGTCCCCCAACTCAGTGCCGCCCCTGTGACTGGTAGTGATTTAAGAGCCGCCGCCGCCATGGTGTTGGCCAGCCTTGCCGCACGAGGAACGAGTCAGGTCGCAGGGCTTAATCATCTTGACCGTGGTTATGCCGAGATCGAGGGCAAGCTAAATTCAGCTGGCACTCAGATACACCGCTGTAACCCTGAGCTCGCATAACATCACGTTTGAGGGAGCGTGGCGGAATTGGTAGACGCACTGGATTCAAAATCCAGCGCCTTCGGGCATGTGGGTTCAAGTCCCACCGCTCCCACTGCAGTGATGGCCACTTACAACCGCTTTCCCCTCACCCTGGTGAGAGGAAAAGGTTGCTGGGTTTGGGACGAACAGGATCGTCAATACCTCGATGCTGTGGCGGGGATCGCAACCTGCAGCCTCGGTCACAGTGACAAGGTTCTGCAAAGAGAACTCAGCCAACAACTGAACAAGCTTCAACACGTTTCCAATCTCTACGGGATCAGAGAACAAGAAGACCTGGCCCGCTGGCTGGTTAACCACAGCTGTGCCGATAGCGTCTTTTTCTGCAATTCAGGTGCGGAAGCCAATGAAGCCGCCATCAAATTGGCTCGCAAGCATGGTCATCTCCGGCGTGGCATTGATCGGCCAGTCATCCTCACCGCCAGTTCAAGTTTCCATGGACGCACGCTTGCAGCTTTAAGTGCCACAGGACAACCGAAATATCACCAAGGCTTTCAGCCGATGCTGGAAGGCTTTGAGTTTTTTTCCTACAACGATCTAGAAAGTTTTGAGCAACTGCTGAATCAGCTCGAGGCTCAAGGGCCTCGTGTGGCCGCTGTGCTTATTGAGCCTCTTCAAGGAGAAGGGGGGGTGATCCCTGGAGATCCAGCTTTCTTCCAAGCCATTAGAGATCTCTGCAGTGAAAGGCAGATCCTGCTGATCTTCGATGAGGTGCAGGTCGGGATGGGACGAACGGGGCACTGGTGGGGATACCAACAGCTCGGGGTTGAGCCCGATGCCTTCACTTTGGCGAAAGGGTTGGGAGGAGGCCATGCCGTTGGGGCCTTGTTGGTTAAGCAGAAAGCAGATCTGTTTGAACCAGGCGACCATGCCAGCACCTTCGGAGGAAATCCTTTTGCCTGTAAGGCGGCGCTAACGGTGGCAACCGAGATTGAAAGGCGTGAGCTGCTCTTGAATGTTCAGCAACAAGGTGATCAACTTCGAGCCGGGCTCTCCAACCTTGTTCAATGCTTCCCAAAGCAACTTAAGGAGGTAAGGGGTTGGGGCCTGCTGCAGGGTTTGGTTGTTCAAGAGCAGTCGTCAATCACAGCCTCAAACATCGTTCTCGCGGCACTTGACCAGCAGCTGTTGCTCGTTGCCGCCGGCCCCAAGGTTGTGCGCATGGTTCCGCCACTGGTGATCCAAGCCGGTGAAATCCGCCAACTACTCAAACAGCTCGAGGCTGCTATCAAAAGCTGCATCTGATTGGTCGACCCCACCGTTAGCAACCTTGATCAGCTCAGTGATCTGATTCAACCCTTTGATCAGGCGGGGATGAATCTTGATCTTGAGAGGTTCCAACTGGCACTCCAAGCGATGGGGAATCCTTGTCACTCCATCCCTGCCATTCAGGTTGTTGGCACCAATGGCAAAGGATCCATCGCCAGCTTTCTACACAGTGGGCTCAAGGCTGCTGGTATCCGTTCAGGACTGACCACCTCCCCCCACCTGGTCAGCTGGTGCGAGCGCATTCGAGTCGATGAACAGCAGATTTCAACTGCTGAGTTAAGACAGCGACTGACCGCGCTTCAGCCTCTGCGTTCAAGCCATCGGCTGACCCCATTCGAATTGCTAATGGCAGCAGCTTTTGATCACTTTGCTGCCAGCAAGGTGGAGCTGCTTGTGTTGGAAGTAGGGCTCGGAGGTCGCCTTGATGCCACCACGGCTCACCCCTATAGACCGGTGATTGCCTTCGCCTCCATTGGGCTTGATCACTGCGAACATTTGGGCAGCACTCTCAAGCAAATTGCAGCAGAGAAAGCTGCCGTGATCAGCCCAGGGGCCGTGGTGATCAGTGGTCCTCAACATCCAGAAGTCACCAAATTGCTGAATGATGCAGCAGACCAGCAGGCCGCACAAATTCACTGGGTGACTCCCTTAACAGATGAATGGGAGCTTGGATTGCCAGGATTGATCCAACGCCAAAACGCTGCGGTTGCCAAAGGAGCCCTCGAAGCCTTGGCGCCGATGGGTTGGTTATTGAGTGAAGCGACCCTTCGTCAGGGATTCGCTCAGGCTCAATGGCCTGGACGATTGCAAACAATGCGATGGCAAGACCTGCCCTTGCTCATCGATGGAGCGCACAATCCTCACGCTGCCAAACAGTTAGCCCTTGAACGGCAGCAATGGCCAGGGGAAGAGCAAGGCATTCAATGGATTTTGGGAATCCAAGCCCACAAGGATGCTGCTGCAATCCTCCGGCATTTAATCAAGCCCGCAGACAGGGCTTGGATCGTGCCGGTGACGAACCATCGCAGTTGGACGTCAGCCGCTCTGGCCACGGCCTGCCAAGAACGAAGCCATCAAATCATTGCTGCCGACAACGTGGAGCAGGCTCTGTCCCAATTGCTTGCAGAGGGGGCATGGCCCAATCCACCACCAGTGATTGCAGGCTCCCTTTATTTACTTGGTGATTTGATGGCTGAACAAACAATCACTCCGGCGAGAGAAGCTCGATAACGACTGAAAGCTTGTTTTGGCCTCTCTTTGAAAAGTCCCGCAGGACAACTTGTCGGTGATCAGCATTCGAGGAAAGCGCTGCATCGTCTGCTCTTCAAGCCCAGCTATTTCAATCGTTAGCAGGTCGCGACGACCAGCCCCTGAGCTTGCCTGGATTAAGCAAGCCATGG
>CATBLW010000156.1 GCA_949486985.1 Prochlorococcus marinus str. MIT 9215 | reverse complement strand
GTTTTTGATAGGCCTTTGGCGGAAGGTTCTGGTTGGCTGAGTGTTGAGAATGATCAGGCGGAGGCCTTCGCTTTGCGTTATCCCTCCGATCGCTTGGCTTTGCTCTACTGCCGTGGCCGCGCTGCTCGTCGTGGACATGCCACTGGCTTGTTGGCCAGGTTGGAAGCTGAGGCCTATCAGGAAGGGTTGCGATGCTTATCCACCGAAGCAAGTTTGTTGAGTCAACCCTTGCTATCGAAATGTGGTTGGAGAGTTAAAGCGCAGGAAAGCATTGCGATTGGCGGTGTGAGTTTTGATCGTTATCGAATGGAGAAAGTTTTACAGGCTGGTTCTAATCGAGGTTTTGACGCCAGCTAATTAATTCATCAAGCATCTTCTGGCTTGCACCGGATTCCAAAGCTGCCTCGGCTTGAGCCATTCCCTGTTCAATAGTTTTTGCCAGCTCGGATAACCAGAGATAGATGCCAGCGTTCCAGATCAAGGCTTGGCGCAACGGTCCTTGATTGTGAATGGCTGCAAGTGCTTGATCCCGCCAGCCTTCAAGCTCACTCCAGCTCACATCCTTGCCAATGCAGCCATGGTCGCGGGGGTGAAGGACAAGGCGCTCGGGTGAATTGGCTTGAACCTTGCCGAGGATGCAGGGCCTGCTAATCGGTAGGTCTGTGCTGCCTTCCAGCCCTTTAACAGTGAACAGATCAGTTTCTCCATAAATCTCTAGTGCTTTCCAGGCGCGGCTTTCAGTTGGTGGATGCACGAATCCGGCAACAATCAGGTGCTTGCCTTGATGGGCTGTCCACATCAGCTCAAGGCTTGCGATTGGCGGCCGCTTGCCAATGTCTTCTCGATAACTGATGAGGCTTTCTGCCAGGGGAAAGTGGTCGGGCTGGTGGATTAAAGCCAGGCCATGTTGTTGAAATCCGGCTTCTACTTGATTGATGCTTAAGCCTGTGAGATCTAGTCCTAAGGCTTTGAACAGTTCGTGGGTGGTGATGCCATATTTCACCGGCATGCGTGCGCCACCCTGCAGGACTACAGGCTGGCCTGCACTGAGGAGCACCAAGGCCGTGAGGGGATAGATCGGTGCTGTGCGCGTGCGGCCGTCAAAGGGAACACCGAAGCACAAAGGCTTGCGTTGGCCGTCGCCTGAACGAACTTGCGGACCAAGTGCAGCGTAGGTATCCAGCATCCCGGCGAGCTCTTGGGGCTCCGGCCGCCGAATGCGGTGAGCGATCAGAAAGGCTCCAATTTGTGCAGGACTCGCTTCTGCCTTAAGGATCATCTGCAAGGCCGCCGCGGCTTCCTCACGGTCCATGCCGCGGCTTGTTTCTGTGCCGCTGCCAATTTTGCGCAAATAGGCCTTGAAACGTTCTCGGCTTGATGGCTCTGGGCAGGCGATCACTTTCGATGGCCGCAACTGGATTGGATCGTTCTCCAGCAACCCAGCCTCCTGGAGTAGCAATTGTCACAATTTTGCGTCATGGCCATGATCTGTTGGTCGCCAGGGTGCAGTTGTTTCGCAGGTCGATGTTTCTTAGAAGTCTGTTCAGCTGTTCATCATCCTGTTGATTTTTTTTGGAGGTGCTTTGGATTTCTGTTGCCTTCAAGAGATGATTATTCGCCGTTACTTGATGTCTGAAAAGGCCTGTATTGCTGTTTTAATTGCTTGCTCGCTAGCTCCCGTCGAGGTCCATTGGGGAGGGTCCCGTTGAGCTTTGCCAGGGCGGCTTGACTGTTGGCTGTGCCGATACAACCCAGAGCGAGTAAAGCGGCATTGGCTGCCGCTTCGGTTCCTTTGTGTGCGACTTCTGCGATTCGGTTGCTGATGCTGCTTTCATCGCGACGTTGAAGTAGACGAATGGTGGCGAGTACAACTGGATCGCGAATGTCATCCAGTAGAGCTTCGCTGAGTTCAAGGAGCTCCTTCGCGCTGAGTTGGTGCGCTTTAAAGCTCAGTAATGCCAAACCGGTTAGCCGCATGTCTTGGGAAGGTTCGCTTAAAACCCTATGCAGCAGAGAGGTTGGCAGGATGGCACCCCAGCAAGTTAAGGCTTTTAAGACGCCTAGATCCAGCTCTTTGTCTTGTTCAAGCTGAGTGATCAGCCAGTCTCTGGCTTGAGGTTGATGGGATAGGCCGGCGGCATGGATCAGTTCTGCTTGTGCTCCGTATTGATCAATCAGTTGTTTCAATGTTGGCCAACCTTGATCTCCTAGCCAGCCGAGACGCTCGCCTAGAGCCATGCGTAGATCAGCCGAAAGGCTGAGGGAGTAGACCTCCCCCAGCCAGTCAGGCTCCAGTGGAGCTTTGCGAGAGTTGTTGAGACGTTCCCTGAGAACGTCTTCATGGCAGCTCATAAAGGCTTGGATTAGCGGGCGCCCAACTCAGCGGCCAGTTCTCTTTCCAGCTTCTCATCGTGAACCGAGGGAAGCACGTTGGTCATCTTGGTGCGATGGGTGCTGTAGAAGAGCATGCCGATGAACACCATTCCACCGATGATGTTGCCCAGGGTGACCGGGATGTAGTTCCAGACGATCACTTGGCCGAAGGAGACACCGGAGCCAAGCAGTGGTCCGGCTGTATGCAGGAACATGTTCACGACAATGTGCTCCATGCCCATGCTTTGGAAGGCTGTAATCGGTAGCCAGCAAGCAAGGATTTTTCCTGGAACACTTTTGCT
>CATBLW010000155.1 GCA_949486985.1 Prochlorococcus marinus str. MIT 9215 | reverse complement strand
CCAGGCTGAATCTTGAAGCTCACTCCCTGCACGGCCTGAACGTCTCGAGTCTGCCGACGAAAAAAATGGCGGAGGGTGCCAGCAAAACCTGGCGCCTTATCGGCAACGCGATACGTCTTACTGAGCAGCTCTACCTCAATCACCGCATCAAACCAGATCCACTAAACGTTGACGTGCCAACCCCGCCTGCGCCTCTGCTTCCGCCAAGTTTGCCTTGCATTCCGCCACCACAGCCTCGGGCGCTTTAGCCGCAAAATTTGGATTGGACAGACGTCCGGCCAAGCCAGCAATCTCTTTTTCCGCCTTGGCAAGATCCTTCTCCAGACGCCCCTTGAGGGCATCAAGATCCACAAGGCCATCAATGGGCAGAAGAACTTGCAATTCGCCGCTCACCCCGGCCAGACAACGCTGACCCGACTCCGCATTGGCAACAACGCTGACACTCTCTGCACGCGTGAGCATGGTGATCTCCGCAGTGGCTTGCTCTAACAGAGACGCCAAGGCAGGACGACTGGTCACAAACTGCACCGGTGCCGATTGAGAAGGTTTCAACCCCGCCACGGCACGAAGATTACGAACCACACGAATCGCTTCAATCAACTCAGCGAACGATTCCTCAAGAGAATCATCCAGAGCCGATGCATGGCTAACTGGCCACGTCTGCAACGCCAAAACAGTGTCTTCTGGCTCAGCCGTCAGCCCATGCCAAAGCTCTTCACTTAAATGAGGCATCAACGGATGCAACATCACCAGGAGCTCGCCCAGCACCTTGGCAAAAACCTGACGCGCAAGTCGCTGATCAGCAATGGCGGCATCGGTGGCAGCTTCACCAGGATTCAGTCGACGTTTGATCAGCTCTAAATACCAATCGCAAACATCATTCCAGGCAAATTCATAGAGACATTTAGCGGCCTCCCCGAGGCCGTAACTGTTGTAACGCTCAGCTGTCTCACGATTGACTCGAGCCAAGCGAGAAAGAATCCA
Organism: Prochlorococcus marinus str. MIT 9215; assembly: GCA_949486985.1. Taxonomy (GTDB): domain Bacteria; phylum Cyanobacteriota; class Cyanobacteriia; order PCC-6307; family Cyanobiaceae; genus MIT-9215. The sequence continues at coordinate 2,301 of CATBLW010000155.1, read as the reverse complement.
ACGATCTGCTAACTGCAGCGACGCTGGGTCAGGTTCCCCAAGGCTGGCTGGCGTTTCCCCGCCAAGATTCATCAAGGCAAAGCGGGTCGCGTTCCAGAGTTTGTTGGCGAAATTACGTGCCGCCTCCACCGTTGCGGATGTATCGCTCTTGCGGTCGTAATCCAAGCGAATGTCTTGTCCAGCTCCGGCCACTTCACGCACCAGTGCAAAGCGCAATGCATCGGTGCCATAACGATCGATTAATAACAATGGATCGATGCCATTGCCGGCGCTTTTGCTCATCTTGCGGTTCTGCTCGTCCCGCACCAGGCCATGGATATAGACGTCTGCAAATGGCATGCGGCCCGTAAAGGCTCCCGCCATCATCGTCATCCTCGCCACCCAGAAAAAGATGATGTCGAAACCAGTAATCAAAGTGCTGGTGGGGAACCAACGCTGCAGATCAGCACTCTGCTCATCGGGCCAACCCAGGGTGGAAAAAGGCCAGAGGCCACTGGAGAACCAGGTATCGAGAACATCCTCATCCTGTTGAATCTCCGCAGACTTGCCAAATTGATCACGGGCCTGCTGCAAGGCTTCAGGCTGCGAGCGGGCAACGACATAAGGCGTGGCATCCGTGAGCTTGCCAGCGGTCTCACTGACAACAAACCAAGCCGGGATGCGATGCCCCCACCAAAGCTGCCGGCTGATGCACCAATCCCGGATATCAGTAAGCCAATCGCGATAGACCTTTTGCCAACGATCTGGCACAAAACGAGGGTCGCCACGATCAAGGCACTCTTCGCAACGCGCTGCCAACGGATCCATGCGGACGAACCACTGGGTCGACAGCAAAGGTTCCACAGGCACCTTGCCCCGATCGGAATAGGGCACGCTGTGGCGATGGTCTTCCACCTTCACGAGCAAGCCCTCCTCCTCGAGAGCCGCGACTACTGCCTTACGGGCCTCAAAGCGATCAAGTCCTTCAAAACGACCGGCATGACTATTCATCGTGCCGTTCTTATGCATCACGGTGATCTGCGGCAAGCCATGCCGCTGACCAATCGCGAAGTCATTGGGATCATGCGCCGGTGTCACCTTGACGCAACCGGTGCCGAATCCCTGCTCAACATGATCATCAGCGATGACAGGAATTTCTCGTCCCACCAGGGGCAAGAGCAAGCTCTTACCCACCAGATGGCGATAGCGATCGTCAGCGGGATTTACGGCCACGGCCACGTCACCCAACATGGTTTCAGGGCGGGTGGTCGCCACTTCTAAGTAGCTGGTGCCATCCGCTGAGGCACCATCTCGGAGGGGATAACGAAAATGCCAGAGGTGACCATCCACCTCCTTCATCTCGACTTCCAGATCACTAACCGCCGAGCCTGATGCGGGGCACCAATTGACAAGGTATTCGCCGCGATAAATCAAGCCCTGCTCATGCAGACGCACAAAGGCTTCGCGAACGGCGGCACTGAGGCCTTCATCCAGAGTGAATCGCTGCCGCTGCCAATCCACGGAATACCCCAGCCGCCGCAGCTGGTCAACGATCCTTCCACCACTTTCAGCTTTCCAGGCCCAGGCACGTTCAAGGAAGGCCTCCCGTCCGAGTTCATGGCGACTGAGCCCTTCAGCTTTGAGCTGCTTTTCAAGAATTGTCTGCACAGCGATCGAAGCGTGGTCAGTCCCTGGCAGACAGAGGACGTTCTTCCCCTGCAGCCGCTGAAAACGCACAATCGTGTCGATCAGAGCCGTGTTGAAGGCGTGGCCCATATGCAGGCTGCCGGTCACGTTCGGTGGCGGGATCACCACCGAGAAAGGTTCCCCTGGAGCTTGCGGATCAGGGTGAAAAGCGCCGCTGCTCTCCCAAACCTGCTGCCATCGACTCTCCGTACCCACGGGGTCATAAGTCTTGGGCAGGGCGTCGGCCGCCGGAGCAGAAGCAGGAGCAGAAGATGTGTTGTTCAGCTCAGGCACAGGGGCACTTGAAGACATTCAAACCATGCTCGCAAAGAGAGGCTGCTCAGCGATACCGACTGATGGATGGACTGATGGAGGCCAGAGCCCCAGAGCTCAAGGACAATCCCAGTGATAGCAGCCTATTTCGTGACTTGAGCAGGCTATTTCGTGACTTGAACAGCCATTCATCCAAAGCAAATCCCGCAAGGCAAAATCAATAACATGGCCCTGAAGTTGGCTGGTTGTGGATTGATCCATGGCAGACATCCTCTCCCCAAGCAGTCACACTGGTAGCGCCTCTGAGCCGGCAACGCCCATGAGCCTGGATCTCAACGACCCCGAACTCGAATTTTCTGATCT
>CATBLW010000154.1 GCA_949486985.1 Prochlorococcus marinus str. MIT 9215 | reverse complement strand
TTGCGATCCACCGGATGGCGACCGATCGCACCCAAAATTGTGCCCTGGTCGCCTTTGGGCACACCATGCACCACAGCCAGATACTCCCGTGAAGCAATGCGCTTCTGGATCTGCAGCTGCAACTTGACCAATGCCTCCTGACTCTTGGCGACAACAATGCAGCCCGTGGTGTCTTTATCAAGACGATGAACAATGCCTGGCCGCAACTTGCCACTAATGCCAGGCAAATCAGGGCAGTGATGCAGGAGTCCATTCACCAAGGTGCCATCGCGATTCCCTGGAGCTGGATGCACCGTTAAACCAACAGGCTTGTTGATCACAATCAAATGCTCATCCTCAAACAACACATCAAGCTCCATGGCTTGAGGCTGCAGATAGGGCAAGGGCTCCGGCGGAGGTAACCACAACTGCACTTCATCCCCTTCTCGCAGTGGTGTTTTGGCTCGTCCAGTGATCCCATTGACGCGTACAAACCCAGCATCAATGAACTTTTGAATGCGGGCTCTGCTCTGCTCGGAGCGTTGGCTGACAAGCCAGCGATCAAGCCGCATCGGCAATGGTTTTGGGTAGTGCAACGTCACCAACTCACCTTCGCCTTCACCAAAAGAGGCCGGCAACTCCTCTTCCTTCATGGCAATCGTCATGGCAATTCCAGAGCGATAGGCCCCAACAAAAGCTTGCGAAAATCATCCAGCAGCCGCTGAGCGATCCGCGAGGTGTCACCAGATGTATGCCGCTCAGCAGCAGCGACCAACCAGTCGGAGGCATCAGCAACATCAGCTGTCATCGCGATGCCATAGCGCTCCTTCAGCAGGCCTTCTTTCCAACCAGTTGCCGATTGTTCTGTTAGGGGAGCCAGCATGTTTAAAAAGGCGATGGCCACCACCTCCACGTCATAGGCAGCCTGGCCGATGTCATCACAAAGAGCGAGGCGCAAGGCGGCCTGCTGATCATCGAGGCGAGGTGGCAACACACCTGGCGCATCAAGCAGGTCAAGCGCTTGGCCCAAACGCACCCAGCGCAGGGTGCGGGTGACCCCAGCACGACGGGCACTCGCTACGACCTTCTGCCGCACCAAACGATTAATCAACGCCGACTTGCCGACATTGGGAAAGCCCAGGGTGAGAGCGCGCACCGGCCGCGGTCGCATCCCCCGGGAATGACGTCGCTGGTTGAGCTGCTCTCCCGCCCGAATGGCGGCCTGCTGCACCTGCTTAACCCCCGTTCCTGCTTTGGCATCACACCACCATGGCGTCTGCCCCTGCTGGCGAAACCAAGCATCCCAGCTCTGACGAGCCTCGGTAGAAATCATGTCGCGACGATTGATCACCAGCAAATGCTGCTTGCCCTGAAGCCAACGCTCCAAGCTGGGATGACCTGTGGCCATGGGAATGCGTGCATCTCGCACCTCAATCACCAGATCAACCTTCTGAAGGTTCTTGCTCAGCTGCTGTTCCGCCTTCGCAATATGACCTGGATACCACTGAATAACTGGTGAACTCACGGCACCACCAACACGGGGCAAGGCGCCAACTGAATCACACGAGCGGCTGTGCTCTCGGAATCTCCCTCGAGATTCACACCACGCGTGCCCATGACAATCAAATCCACATTGCGTTCATCGGCGACATCACAGATCACAAAAGCTGGCTTCCCTTCCCTCTCCAACACCTCACAAGGGATTCCTAGCTGCTGAATCTTTTGATCGGCCCGATCCAAAAGGGCAGCAACGGCATCAGGATCGTGCATCTCAGGCCGCTCCGGCTGCACCACGGAAAGCAAAATCAAGCGACTGCCATGACTACTGGCAAGCTCTAAAGCCTTGCTAGCCGTGGCCATCGCCTCACGGCTGTGATCAATCGGGAAAAGAACAGTTTCAAACATCTAGCTCCCCTGCATATTCAGTATCAATGATCTCTTACCCAGAGGACAGCAAGGCTTGCCGTCCTGCTCCTTCGCAAGAGAAGCAAAACACGGGTTATGGTCACCGGGTTTTAGTTACCGCACGGCACAACCCCCATGGCGAAGCGTTCACTGTCAAGCCTCAGCGCAGAGGACCTCAACAGCAAGCGCGTGCTGATGAGGGTCGACTTCAATGTGCCTCTCAACGATGCCGGCGCGATCACCGATGACACCCGCATCCGTGCCGCCTTGCCCAGCATCAATGATCTGATCTCCAAGGGTGCCCGGGTGATCCTGTCGGCTCACTTTGGCCGTCCGAAAGGTCAGGTCAACGAAGCCATGCGTCTCAACCCAGTGGCTGCCAGGCTCAGCGAGCTATTGGGCAAAACAGTCACCAAAACCGACAGCTGCATTGGGGAAGAGGCCGAAGCCAAGGTGATGGCGATGAGCAATGGCGATGTGGTGTTGCTGGAAAACGTTCGCTTCTTCGCGGAAGAAGAAAAGAACGATGCCAACTTCGCCCAGAAGCTCGCAGCCCTTGCTGAGGTGTATGTGAATGACGCCTTTGGTGCTGCTCACCGTGCCCACGCCTCCACAGAAGGCGTCACCAAATTCCTGAACACCAGCGTGGCAGGACATTTGATGGAGAAGGAGCTGCAGTATCTGCAAGGTGCAATCGACGAGCCCAAGCGCCCACTAGCCGCCATCGTTGGTGGCTCCAAAGTCAGCAGCAAAATCGGCGTGCTGGAAGCCCTGATCGACAAATGCGACAAGGTGTTGATCGGCGGCGGCATGATCTTCACCTTCTACAAGGCCCGTGGCCTTTCAGTTGGCAAGAGCTTGGTCGAAGAAGACAAGCTGGCCCTGGCTAAGGAACTGGAAGCCAAAGCCAAAGCCAAAGGTGTTCAACTGTTGCTGCCTACTGATGTGGTGTTGGCCGATAACTTCGCCCCTGACGCCAACAGCCAAGTGGCTTCCATTGATGCGATTCCAGAAGGCTGGATGGGTCTCGACATCGGCCCCGACTCCGTAAAAGAGTTCCAGGATGCTTTGGCTGACTGCAAAACAGTGATCTGGAACGGCCCCATGGGTGTGTTCGAGTTCGACAAATTTGCCAATGGCACCAACGCCATCGCCACAACCCTTGCCGAATTGAGCGGCAAAGGTTGCTGCACGATCATTGGCGGCGGCGACTCTGTTGCAGCTGTCGAAAAAGCAGGCCTAGCTGAAAAGATGTCGCACATCTCAACCGGTGGTGGCGCCAGCCTCGAACTGCTGGAAGGCAAGGTTCTGCCAGGCGTTGCCGCTCTAGACGACGCCAACTGATCAGCGCCTAGACCCTGGACTTAGGGCCGTTGCCTGAGCGACGGCCACTTTTTTGACGATCAGGAAGTGGCTCCAGGCCCATGCTTGCCAACTTGGCATTCATCTGCTGACGCCCTTGCTGAAACAGGGCACGCGCTGACTGACGCTGCTGTTGAACGCAGCTCTTGTAAGCCTGCGGATTCTTGGCGGCTCTGACACATTGATTGGCATCCTTAAGGATGGCCAATCGATTGTTGTAGCTGCTGAGATTAAAAGCCTTGCGAGTTTCAAACAACTGCTGTTTCTGGCTATCAGAAAGTTGTTCTTGATGGCCATGACTCGGCCCCCTGCCCGCCTTGGCATCGCTGAGTTGCATACCTGCAGTTGCCACAAGGGCAACAGAAGGAATCAACAAAAGGCGCTGGAAACGATTGAAGGATTTCAAATCAACCTCTAGTGATCGACATGCCTATCTTCCTGAACGGAAACCGCAAATATCTAACTAGAAGCGATAGCAATTATTACTAAATCCAACTGTGGGAATCACTCCGCAATTCTGATAGAGGTTTTTACGATTAACAATCGCCAGCCAAAATTTGACGTTTTCCCTTTGGATTTTGATTTGCATTTGGATTGGCATTTGGATTTAACGATCAATCCAACAGAGATCGAAAACTAGCCATTGCAGCTCAAGACAACTAACTAAACAGAACTCACTAAAGCCAACTCTCGAAAGCCAAGTCACTAAAGCCAAGGCACAAAAACAAAAGCAATAGCCCAGGGCTGGGCAACAAAGAGAAACTGCCCTGCCTCAGCTCAAAGGTTGAGATCGGCCTGTTCTTCCACCACCCTGACCCGTTTGGTGACCGCAATCACCCCATCTGGATGCACCAGCAAGGCGGCCCAGTTCTGCACACCTGGCTGGAATGGCGCCTGAACCGACTTAAACAAGCCGC